>JBHEMC010000034.1:0-40382 GCA_046262775.1 Pyrinomonadaceae bacterium
GAGTACGCGTTCATCGCGAATGTGCAGATTCTTTTCGCCCCAATTCCAGATCTTTCTGCCTGCTATCTGCCACTCGGCCGCACTCGTACCTACCGGCGCATCGCAAGAGAGGCCTTCGAGCTTCTTGCCGACCTCAAGTAAATCCGCGTCACTGCCAGGCAGATTTAGTTGGCCCGTGTAGACCGGTAATCCCAGTCCGATATAAAACGCATACTCCTCCTGTAGTCGATCGCCATCGCGTTCAACCTCGAGTACGGTTTGATAAAGACTCGCGATCGTTCGAATTTCCACTTTGCCGGCTCTCGTGTTTTCGCGCAGGTACTGTGTGAAGATGTTGACCGGAGCCGTAGCTGGAACCGTCAATCCGGAATTAAGGATCGGCAGAAGATCCTTAGCAGGATCGAAGCTGCTCTTCGTTCCGTTGGCCCAAGCTCGCACGGCCTTTAGATCATACTTGAGGAGGTTCCCCTGGTGTTCAGAAAGCGCCTTCAGCTCCGCATCGGAAAGGTTTCCTGGTGAGAAGCACGCTCGGTCGCCTTTGCCAGAAGATTTTGCAAGTAATACCTGGAATGCGTGCACCGCAATTACGTTGGCTTCGACCAGTTGCTGCAATCGCGTGTCACTACGGTGCGCGTGAGGCGCCGTACCTGTAAACGGCTGGGCCGATGCGAACATCACCACCGTCAGGCTGAAGAACAACAGTCGCGCGATTTGGGCTTTCATACAAGTCACAAGAGTGGACCACTAAAGACCTGGAGACAGGGCACCAATAAATGGTTGACGAGTTTTCCTGCCGTAAAGATCGTGCGGCGGAAGTTGTGTTGCATCGCCTCGCCGTGACAACAAAGGCGAATTCAATTTTGGACGAAAATCAGGACGATTTGGATTCAAGCGCCACCAGTTTCCTTCTATGACTACCCACGGCTGAGCGCTGTATCTGACAAATTCTTTCGCTATTCGATCGCGGGTGACGCCGGTTATCGTATCCAACCCTTCCGGCAGGACTACCGCAAGTCGCTTCAGAGCGGCTGGCATGTCTGTATAACTCAACGAATTGATGACATTGAAACGAGCGTCGAGTTTAAAGATGCTGGTATTGAAAATCTCGATTGAGGAAGGCTGGTCGTTGATGAATATATTGTTGCGCATCACCGCACCCCAACTGCCATTGCGACACTGCATTGCGGCGCGTCCTTTGTTATTCATCAACACGGTGTTGTTTCGGATCAAATTTGAATGACAACCCCAGAGCGGCAGGTCGGCTGGTCCGCGAACTTGCTCCGGCGTTAAGGGGCCCGGGTCAACATACTTTTCATCGTAAGGGTTCGCGTCGTCCCATTGCGCAATGCCATGATTGAAGTTGCCATAGATCAGATTGTTTTGAATCAATGAGTCTTGCAAACCCGCAAGGTTTAAGGATCCCCCACCGGCCTTGCCGTTGCCGTTAATAACATTGTCTTCGACTATGAAATTCACACCGAACCCATCTGGAAAATTATTCGAACCAAATTTCTCGGTCGCCATCTCGAGCAAGCCAAGGGCCCACTCGCGCGTCGGTTCTTCCTTGCGATAACCGCTCAGTTCAGGGTTTTTCAGGAGTTCATGAAAAGAACTAACTGAATCGATATTGCATTGAAGTCCACTTGCATTACTCCCAAAGAATACATTTCTCCGGATTACGTAGTTGTCGGATCCGTCAGAGACGTAGGCGGAGTGCTCCTGCGCAGACAATGCAAAGAGGTTATCTTGAATAAGCACCGTATGGGTATCTGTCGAATGCAAGCCCCACTTCCGATGGTTATGTGAGAAGTTTCCGAGAATTACAATGTGGTGGGTTTGTTTACTACTGTGGCCAAAGTCGCCGTCCAGCATGATTCCCGCTCTTGGTCCAACCAGCGGCTGGCCCGGCCCTGTTTGACCCGCGATGTTAAATCCTTGAACAATGACATGATGCGCTGCTCGCAATAAAATCATCCAATCAGGATCTACTGTGGATGGTCGATTGATAATGACGTCGCCAGGATTCCCCATCGCTTTGATGTGAATGTAGTTTCCATCACGAGCGTCAGTCTTATCACGCAGAACGAAACCTGCGTAAGTCCCCGGCATAACTGCGATAAGATCGCCGCCTCGCGAAGCATCGGCCGCTTCTTGAAGCGTCTTGAAGAATGTGGTGACCGGATATGAGTGTTGGACGAGATTGCCCGCAGTACGATTTAAATCGAGTTCAGGTATCCGGACGCTGTTTGGATGGTTAACCAGTTGGCTGACTAACAGCACGCGGCGATATCTTTTCTGAATGTGAATTGTATTCTTGACCCATTCGTCAGAGTTATGAGACTTGAAAAAGATCGGTGAAGGCCCCGGATTAGAGAAAACTTGTGAGCCAGCGAACGCAAGTGTCAAAAGCGCGGTACAACTGTATTTTACCGGCCAGATAAATCGCGACGAGTTAGACATATAGTGAGCCAACAAAGGAGAGATCGATGCCCTTCTATTCAGCCTTTGGACACTTGAAACGCCTGAGCATGCGCTCACCGATTGCGAGGAGGCGCTAAAAACTTTTAGGACCAACCATCAAAGTGCTGCTCTTTAATTCGGCGAGTTGCGCAAGCGCAAGTTCGTTCTGTGGATCCATTTTCAACGCGCGCTCTAATGCAACACGTGCTTCATTTAGATGACCGAGTGCTTTCAACGCCCCACCCGCGAGCACGAATCGGATTGCACCCGAAGGCGGCCATGGCTCGCTCTGCACCATCTCCTCGTCGTTATTCAAACGGGCCAGCCGCTCATAGAGAGCCCGCGCCTCCGAGCGCCGGCCTACATGTTCGAGAGCAACCGCTTTATAGAAATAACTTTCCGACCAGGGTTCCTCGGGCTGCGTTGGTGGATTCAGTTCCTCTGTGGCAGCTCGGCGCCACCAACGTTCTGCGTCGTCATGTCCACCGGCGGCCTCATACTCAAGCGCAGCAGCCACGTATAACTGCGCCTGCGATTGCATGCCAGGACGGCCAACTCCCAGATTGCGCGGGTATTCTGTAGCCATCGCGAATTCCGTTGCTGCCTTCAAGTGATCGCCAGACTGTCGATAATTTTTTGCGAGACCCACGTGAGCTTTGCGATAGAGCGCCAAAGCCGCATCTTCACCTTCGCCAGCCGTGAATGTCGTTTTGCTCAACAACTTTGCGGCATCAGCGAAGCGGCTAGCATCGACGTAGGCTCCTGCTAGCGCTTGCGCCACGCTTGCTTGGGCCAACACACTTTCGGGAGCTTGTTCTAATAATTTGACTCGTCGATCCGTTGCGCTCATCTCGCTGAGCAGCTTGTCAAACTCTACATAAAAACGAAATTCATTAGGAGCGGCCGCGATTGCACGTTCGTATTGCTTCGCTGCTTCGTCTCTATTCTGAGCGCTTACCCACAGTGCATGCGCATAGTTGCGCTGGCCGGTTACATTCATGGGATCGAGTCTAATGCCGTCACGCCACGCAGCGAGCGCTTCCTGATCGCGATTCTTTGACGCGAGTACGTTACCCAGATAATACGCAGCACGTCCGTCGTTCCCGTTGGCTTTTAAGGCCATTCGCAGAACATCAATCTCTTCGACTCGATGTGGAAAGACAAAAGCAGGATCACCTTTCATACCCAAGGCATATTGCGATCGCGCCCGGTCGTGCTCGCCGGCCTGATCGTAAAGATAACCGAGGGTGTAATACAGCATCGGATAAACCCTGGTCTTATCAATTGCAAGATTTCCCGCCGGGCCATTCTTGATTGCCTCTTCAAGTATCTGCTGTGCCTCTGGACGACGGCCGACATTCGTGTAATCAAAAGCAAGTTCGAGCACTGCGTCGGGTTCACGCGATAGAAGATGTTGAAGTTGGAGCCAAGCCAAATTGGCTTTGTCGGCACGCCCCGCCGCTTTACTAGTCTCATACTGTTCACGGAGAGCGAGATAGTCGATGGGCATCTCCTTCACAACTTCGTCGATGCGTTGGCTGGCCGAATCCAAATCTCCGTTTAAACGTTCCGCAAGTGCGAGGATCGTACGTGCCTTGAGGTCCCGCGGATCAAGCATGACTGCCTGTCGGAGATTCTCAACCGCCTCGCTTGTCTGGCCCCTCATGAGTGCAATTTCACCTAACCCATAATGAGCTAGCGATTCAAGCTGGCCTGAATGGATCAACCAGATTAGATGATCCTCCGCCTCCGACATTTCGCCCATTGCACGCAGCACAAGCGCAAGATAATAGTGCGCATCGACCGCGTCCTTGTTTCGTTGCAAGGCAGCTTGTAAATGATCGGCTGCTTTTTGAAATTCACCACTTCTATAGAAGGAAAGGCCGAGCGCAATATGTGCCGGCGCAAAACCTGGGTCCCGCCTGAGCGCTTCAAAATAAGCCTCGCGTGCGTCTCGCTCCCTGCTCTTCTTGTCGAAGGCGACGCCAGCTACGTAGATTTGTTCAGCGCTCGCCGGGTTCTGAGGATCGGCGATGGGCCGAGTTGCAGGCTTGAAATCGGGGTTATTGTCGATTGGGGTGCCGGTCTGATAACGAACCAAAATCATGCCATCTTTTTTGAAAAAGACGGTAATGGGATGAGCAGCAGCACTTTGAGGAAGTTCGACTGTACGCGCAAACACCTCTGCCGGATTTAGATTAACTTTCTCCGCATGGATCTGGCGTCCACTACTCTTGATGCTAAACTCGACATCTGTATAGCGCGCATTAGCGGTTGCTGTGACGATGGCACTATTACCGTCTAACTTCACATGCAGCGCCGCATCTTTTGAAGCTTCATCCCACGCAGCACCCATTCGATTGACACCGAACCAGTACTCAAAGAAATGTTCGACTCGATGTGGCGCAATGAACTGATGCTCCAGCTGCGTTTCGAAGCGACCTCCTTGAAATTCAACGTACTGCAAGCCGCTGTCTGTTAGCTTGTCGATCCAAATGTCCCCATTGTCATCGGTGCCCCAGGTCCACGTTTTTTTGCCGGGCAGCTCGCGATGGTCTGCTACATGAACAACGCCCCAATCAGATTGTTCGTAGTAGATTCCGAAGTAGTCGCGTTTCGAATCCCGAGCAAACAGTGAAAGAAAATTCGGAACCTGACTAAACTTACTTATATCTACTCCTTTTTCGATTGGGAACTTGAACACCGGCCAGAACGCGTGTGGATACGCCTCGCGCATCGGATAGTTGAAACGCAAATCAGCGGCAGCTGGTGCGCCGGCGGTAGACCAGTACCAGTATCGACCTGGGATGTCGCGCCGATTGTTGAGCGTAACTTCGGTTTCTAACACTCTCCTGCCCGGTCGAAGCCGGATGATCACTTCCCATTGCATGCCCTGCACTCGTTCTGTATCGCCAACAGCGACAGCAACGCTGCCATCAGGTTCCGTTCTGATTACATAATCAATAGGAGCAACCGTCGTCAGTGTATGACCATCGGGAAAATTCCATTCGATTCCACCCGAAACCCAGGCCCCGCGAAGCGCAACCATTGCGTATTTCATCACGCTATTTGAATAGATGATGTCGCGATTCATCGTTTTATCGAAGATCTGGTAGACGTGTCCTCCGAGTTCCGGCAACACGGTGACTTTGAGATATTCGTTTTCCAAGTAGACAGCTTTCCAACTTTTCTCAATTCGCGTGTTTGATAAAGCATCGAGGAACGGATATGGATAGACCGGACGCCACTTTCTTCGCTGCCAGTCGAGCAATGCTGGATAGGGATTAGGAGGACCAAGTTCATAAGTTGGAATTACGAGCGGCGCTTCCCATACTCGCGGGGTGTCTTGTCTAGTTTGATCCTGAGCAAAGGTAGTGCTCGAAAAACAAACCGTAAAAAGCGCAGTTAACGTCAGCAGTAGACTCACCATTAAATTACTCATACAAAACTCGCGCTGCGCATCTCTGAATTAAGATGCAAACGTTTCGACCGCTGTCGAATGTCGTTCAAGTTTTTCGCGGGACACTCTAAAACCAGTACCGGCTCCGCTTTGTAAATGAATAAAGCCATCGCGATCTATATCAATCAATGGCTCGATCACGTCGTCGACGTACCAACGCAGCGAGGCTTCAATGTCAGTTGGAAATGTGAAGCCAGGGTGGGTCGCAAGATGAAGGCCCTGTGCGGATGCCACCCCGAGTTCAGGCATGGTACCAACCCAGCAATGCAATCCTGCAGCACGCGATAATTTAAGCATCAAGAGCGCTTCACTAAGACCGCCCACTCGCTGTATTTTGATGTTCACTATTCGTGCGGCCTTCAGCTCAATCAAACTTGTCAGTGAATCTATGCTGTCGGCTGATTCGTCAGCGCATATGGGTGTGCGCAAAAATCTTTGTAGCTGCGCGGCCTCTTGATGGGCATCCTTCGCCAGTGGTTGTTCGATCATCATCAAATTAAATTTGTCTAATTCCCTGAAGATCTCCTGATCAGCAAGGGAGTAAGCGGCATTTGCATCAACCATAAGTGGAACTCTGGGAAACTGTTGTCGCACTGCTTCGACTGCCTGCAGATCCCAACCGGGCTGTATTTTGATCTTGACGCGCTGATATCCCTGGCCTAAGTACCTTTGGACGCGCTCGATCAACTCATCAACGTGATCGAAGATGCCGATCGCAACACCTGAACTGATGGGGCGTACACTTGCGCCCAGAAGTTGGCACAACGGCACTCCCTGACTCTGAGCACGACAATCCCATAGCGCACCTTCAATACCTGCCTTGGCGAATGGCTCACCAATTACCTCACGTAGATGTGTATGAAATTCAAAGGGCTCGACCTTCCCGATCTTAAACAGCATTGGCACTAATTGTTCGGTCAGAGTCACCCAGGTGCTATCGGGTGTGTCTTCAGAATAGAATGATCCGGACATCGGCGATGCCTCTCCCCAGCCAACAAAACCATCGTCAGTTTTGAGTTCGATGAGAATAGCTTCCTTCTCGGCCACCGACCCATTGCTAATTCTGAAAGGCTCGAGCAGAGGCACTCTAAGGCGATGCAACGTTACAGCCCTGACCTTCATAAGTTGATCTTTGCTGCAAATAGTCGGCAAGGAATTATGTCGGCCCCTTCCCTCAAGTCATAGTCCGGAGCATTTCGCGCGTCACTCGATTTCGCGGCGCTTCACCTTTCGTAAAACGAATAACTTCTTCAACTGCGATGCACCCCATTGCGCGTCGCGTTTCAATACCTCCGGCAGCAATGTGGGGGGTAAGCAGCACATTTGGCAGGCGACGCAGCTCATGATCAACTGGCAGAGGTTCTACTGGATCCGTAACGTCTAATGCCGCGGTCAGTCGCCCCTTTCGCAACTCCACTATCAGGGCATTAGTGTCGATCAAACCACCTCGCGCGACATTGATTAAATAAGATCCGTTAGATAGGAAAGACAGTCGCTTCGCGTCAAAGAGATTCCGCGTCTCTTCCGTTAATGCTGCCGCCAGAACAACCACTGAAGAAGTTCGAACCAACTCATCGAGGCCCACAAGTTTCGCTTGGATACCCGTAACTGCTTCGACAGTACAATAAGGATCGTAGACGAGTAACTCAGCCCCTAAAGGTTTGACGAGCTGTGCGAACGCCTGACCAATTCGGCCGAAACCGACGAGCCCGATTCTTCGTCCGCGGATAGTTTCACCTTCGCTGACATCCTCATTAGTTCTAACCACACCCGCGCGCATTTCAGCGGCGTATTCATGAACTCGTCTGACGAGTGAAAGCATCAGGGTTAAGGCCATTTCAGCCACGACGGATGCCATTGGTTCAGGGGCATTTGTAACGGTGAGGTAATCGAATAGCGGTTCAGCGATTCTAGCTTTCACTTCGCCACCGCAGTGCGCAATTAACTTTACTTTCGATGTCTTACTCAACATCTCTGGCGTAAGAAATGGAGAATGCCAGGTAGTTATGAGCGCATCGGATTCGGCGATGCTGTCGCGCAAATGAGAAGAGTCTTCGCGTTGCGAATAACGAGTCCATTGAGCGACTTCACTTAGCCGATCGAGAGTTGGTTGTGAAAAGAAGTGCGTAAACAAGACATCTGTTGCAAGCACGAGAACATTTGGAACCACAACTCCCTCTCATTCTCACTGTGGCTTTAGCCTACGATTTGAAACCCTTCAGCGAAGCAACGTGTCATTCCTGATCAGACCGTTCATCGCGTTCATAAAATCCGGCAAGGCAATCTCGGGTGCTTCAATCTCCGGATGCCAATACTTTTCCCATTCGAAACTGATGTAACCGCTATAGTTTATCTTTTCCAGTGCTGCAATCGTCGCGGCAAACGAAACATTTCCCTGCCCTGCCAAGACTGGTAGCCACTGTTCACTGTCTTTGACCGAGCGGGCGTCTCGTAGATGAACATGTGAAAGATAAGGTGAAACTGCGCGAGCGGCTGCAGCAATTGAGTCGCCAGCAGCCAATGAGTTTGCGACATCCCAAACAATGCAAACACCGGGATGGGCTGCAAGCTCGACGATCTCTGCAGCGAGCTCTCCTCGCGCAAAGTCTCCATGCGTTTCCAAACCAACTCGTACTCCGCCAGGTAGGCGCTCTGCGATTTCGCGCAAGGCCGTTGCAATGTAGCTCCGAGTCTCACCGCGGGATGCGCCTTCCTGGATCTTATCGGGGAAGACGCGAATTAGCGGTGCGCCAAGCGCGGCTGCAAGCTCCGAATGCTTCAAGGCCACCACCACTTGCGCGCTCCGCTCACTCGCCGTGCGCGAATGAAACGTGCAGGAGGTATCTACACAACAGACTGTAATCGACTGATCAGCAAGCCATCGACGTGTAGTTGCGAGTTCTCCTGGCTGAAACTCAGGCCGACCCAACAATTCGAGATCCCCTGCTAAGGCACGCAATTCGACACCATCGTAACCAAAAGTGCGAACAGCATTCGCAATGTCATATAGATCCCAATTTGGACAACCAAGCGTTGAAAAGGTCAACTTCCATTTCATAGTCGAGATTAGGGCGTGTACTCATAAGCGCCAATATCAATGGCCCCATACACCGGGCGCGCGTTAGCCGTTCCGACCGCATATGCTGCGTGCAACGGCGGCAGAAATGCCGGCGGAAACAAAGGACTGATAAAGGGATGTCCCGGCGGACTCGTGGGTGCGCCATCGCCTGCATTGACAAGCTGACTGGTGGCAATTGGCCGCACGTCATAAGTGCCTATGTCCGTGAATCCCGGATCTGTTCCCAACAGTGTTCCTGTCCAGGCAGTCGGGACTAGTGCGGAACCTGTTGGCACCCAGTTGTTCGTTCCGGTGCTCACCCGTCCTGCCACCCATTTCACGCGAGTCTCTAAAACAATCTTGTCAATCGCAGCGCCGCCAACGCGGAAGAACACGTTGTTGTGCATTTCGAGACTTTCGATGCCCTGAAAGATTTCCACTGCCGGGCTCGTCTGACCCTGGCGCAAAATGAAGGTGTTGTTCACGAATCGGTAACGACCATTGGTATATCCGGTACCGTCGCCACCAACACGCGCCATACGAGTGCCTTGGGTTGGAATGTGTTGAAAGACATTGCCAACGACATCGGAATCTTCCCGCGCAGTATCCGTGGAAACATTCCTATTTCCATGCGGATCTGGTCCAATCAACTCAATCTCCCCATAGAACCCTCCCGAAACCCAGTTGTAATAGATCTCGTTGCGCTCGGCGCGACTCTTAATATTGTTGCCGCCATTTTGGTCGTGCAGGTAGCAATACTGCATTCGAAACACTGAACCGGGATGAGCGAATTCATCGGTTGCCATATAAACGGCGTGCTCTCCTGTACCATTGCCACAGTGATAGACCTCAACATATTCCATCAGTAGCGATCCTGAATCTGTATCAGCGCCCAGAATCCCATGTGCAGGACAATCGTGGACCACGCAATCGCGCAGCGTGATGTCGTCCGCATGATGGTAGATGCCGCGAAAACTGCCGCCTGTGACGTCAAATCCCTCAAAAACATAGTGATGAGACAAACGAAACTCGACCGTATTGGTTCCGCCTGCAATCACTGGCCGAAGTCCGTTGACGCGAACACCACGTATCGTGATCTTATTTGTAGCCGTTCCCGGTTGGGTAAAAATCAAGTCCCCCGGGTAAGTCGCGTTGCCATCGACTTCCGCGACGTCTCCGGGCGCAAGTAACGGCGCAACATCTTGCAATTTCTTATAGGTACGTGTTGGGCCAACCTGATAAGTGACCGAGTATGCGCTGCTTGCACAGCATGCGAACAGGAACAAAGTGACTATGAAATGTTTCATGGATTCTCTCTTCTCCTTGCCGGGACCAACCGCCTTTTTTCTAAGCGGTGCACTCCAATCCCCTGGATCGATTTACATCCGCCGCTATTTTTGACTGTGTTTCGCAATAGCTTGCGCGAGTTTGTAGCGCGCCGCCTCATATTCATTACCCGTTTCGGCAAAACCAACGGTCGTGCCGGCGTCGGAAAAAATGCGGGGCACGACTGATTGCAGTACCTCTTTGATTAATGAGTCCAGTTTGAGTTTACGTGCGAGGGTCAAGTATTCAGTGTCCTGTAAGCCGCGCCGAAAATTCGCGAGTTGCACCGTCGAAATTGGTCCAGCTATGCCACGATCCTGGTCTGGATGAATTTTTTCTTCTCCGGGATATATCAGAACTCCATCGCCATTAATGTAACCCTGATCCGCAACGGGTTTGTTTGGCTGGCCGCGGTTGTCAAAGGTGATCGGATTGACCCATACATTCTGTTTGCGCTCTCCAACTTTTTGCCGATTGTGTAGCCAATGAACTCCCTGCCAGTAGAAGTAATTGTCTACGCCATGTTTGAAGCATGCCCACATCGTCGCGCGGGGATCCGTCGCCGGAGCATCGATGACGATAGCTCCCGCGGCTGGACGGCCTCCGTTATAGATCCAATATTTGTGACCACGAGCGCGTTCCTCAATCGCTCGCTCAATGTTGTAACCGAGTGGCCCGGTATCCCAGATGTCAATCGCACCGTCGAGTTCCTTTACGTAATGCTTTGTTACAAATGTGGGGAGGGTCTTTCCCGGTCCGGGATTCGAATGAACGTTGTCGGCTAGTTGCCGGATATATCCGTATTGAGAGGGACCGGGTTCATCTGGTAGGTACAGGAAAGTGATTGCGTTCGGAAAATTCCGCTTTAGAAATAACTTCCAGCTATCAGCTTCGCGCCAGGCACTCGCTCGCTCGTCAAAACTCTTCCCTGGTCCATAAAACGTTCGTGGAATAATTCGATTGCCAACACCCTCTCCCGGGCCTTCATACCCATGACCTTTGGTAAAGGCAGTTCCGTCAAAAATACTTCGGCTCTGTTCAGCGGACACGATATCGTATTCATGGACCAGCTCGATTCGCTGCCGGTGTGCAAAGCGGTGGTACTCTGCATCGAGATTGCGTCCCTGGTATAACTGTGGCTGCAGGCTCTCGTAGTAAACCATCGCGTGCAAGCTGTTCTCATCCGGTAGGGTAAAATCAAATAACTCAAGCTCAATGGGAATCAATCGCTTCTGTCCATCGGTGTCGGCTGAAAGGGTCCCGGAGTAAAGTCCCGCAGGCAGAGTCCGGCTCGTATATATTTCGATCCATACCGTTTGGTTACGTTCCCTCGCCACTTGCAGTGGAAAACCGCCACGACCCGGACGAGCATTTTCGGGGACGAGTTCCACTGGTTTCCAGCCTGTTGGGTCTTTCGGCGCCGCCGGTGAGTCAGGTTTGTAGACCCAAGTGGCATGCGACGGCATTTCAACATTCATGTAGTTGACCGAGAAAATCTCAATGGGCCTTCCGACGTAGTTTGTTGGATCCAATGATGGCGGAACATATTTAATCTTTGCGTTGCCGCCTCTCTGGTGCAACTCGGCGAGTCCTACCGTCAGCCGGCCAATCCCTTCATTGTCTGCTTCCACAATCAATTGAAAGGCAATGATCTCGTTGCGCGCTCCAAAAATCTTGATCTTTTGCCCATCCCATGTTGAATTTGCTGACCTGTTCGGATTATTCAGATCGTCACGTTCGACTTTTTCTCCATCATTTACTGCCCAGATAGCATGAACTGCTCCGTTTGTGTCGGCCGCAAGAACAACGTAAGTAAGAATCAGTACGAGCATCTGACAGCAAAACCTAATGAACATAGCTTTTCTCTCGGAAATCTCCTACATAGCACGGATTTCAGCGGCGCTTCTACGCAGCACAGGCTTAAACTGTATTGCTACTCATTAACATCATTCATTTCTCGGTTACTGATACGGGTCCGGCTGGTACTATCTCGGACTGAATTGGTCTTGTATGCGACACTCGACCGGCAACGATAAACGCCAGCCCGACAAGAGTCGTGACTAAGGCGTAAATTCCTACGATCAAACGATCCCTACCAGCAGAACTGGCCAGCGCGAGAAGAAAGCATGCGATCCCCATTCCAGTTGTTACTTTTCCGACTAAAGCTAATTGCCCGCGTCCAGACACGCCAGCTGTTCCCAATTCCGTCGCTGGATCAATGGGCGTCTCCAGTTTGACGAAAAATCCGTCGACTCGCCTGGCAAACTCTCCCGCCGGCTTCAAAAGCAGCGTCGGAATGAAAAAGGCGATAGTTGTGGTTATAGCGGGAATACCGATGAGATAAGTTTCATTCAATCCCATTCCTAAGTATCGGTTTAGATAAAAGTTCACCAACAATGACGTAATTGCACCGACAACATACGCAAAGACGGCAGACCACCACGGCCCGCGCTTAACGAGAAAGCCATAAAGCAGCGGAAGTCCGAGCGGGATCAGGAACATCGACTCGAGAATGAAGAGCAAAGTAAAGATGCCAGTAGCGCCTTGCGCAAACAAAAGAGCAACGAAAATCATCACCACTCCGACACAGAGCGAAGTAATACGGCTCGCAGCTAACATGTGGCGATCAGATGCGTCCCTTCGCAAGTAGCCCTGGTAGATATCCTTCGCGAAGATCCCAGTGATGATGTGATTGTGAGCGGAGAGTGAGGCCATCGAAGACGCGAGCATTGCGGCCAACAACACACCAATCATTCCTGGTGGCAAAACCCGCAACCCCATTGCAATGTAAGCACCTTCCGATGGTTGTTTCAGACCGTTTGCCGCCGTCCCGAGATCAGGTAATACGACTCGGGCAATCAATGGAGGTAAATAAAAGATGACGCTTCCGATTGTGAAAAGAACCATGCAAAGAACCGCGATGCGCTTTGCTGACTGCTCCGTGTCCGCACAAAAATAACGTTGAGCGTTACCAAAGTTGTTGTAGCCCGTAGTCTGTGAAATCGTGTAGGCGATGAGAAACAGCCAGCCGTATTCACCCGTTAAAGGATTGAAGTATCCCTGAGGAGCGTGAGCAATGAAATTGCCAAGACCGCCAACGATCGACAATGAGAGCACCATGAGCACGCAGGCAATCGGAAAGAGAAACATGAACTGAAACATGTCTGTGAAGCAAACTGCCCAGTAACCACCGAGCGTGGTGTAAGCAAGCACTACAATTCCGCAGATAACGACCAGGTATTCAACAGGCACGCCTAGGGCGATCGACATGAAGCTGGAAAGAGCAAACAACCTGACGGAGCCGAACATGAGCTGGCTTGGTCCGGTTAGCCAAGAAAAAGTCTTGTGAGTGCCTTCCCCAAAACGACTGCGTATATATTCGACGACGGTTGTAACTCTCGAGCGCCGCCATGATTTTGCAAAGATGAGATAGCCGAAGAAAAATGCTGGAACGGCTAAGGCCATTAAGAAGACGCCGATTACGCCTTGCCGGTAAGCGAAGCCTGCACCACCCGTGAACGTCCACACCGAAAAACCGGACATGAAAGAAGCCATGCCCGCGACCCACCATTCAACCCGGTTACCGCCTTTGAGAAAGTCGGCGCCGACATGCATGTAGCGCATGAAGTAGCCCCCAATGCCCGCCATCAACAGGAGATAGCAAACCAGCACCACGTAATCTACCGTGTGGACTGAACTGTGCATCTGGTCTCCTTGTGATGAATCGTTGTTCGATGGGCCAAGATCCCATTTTGGCCCATCGTTACATCAGTGTCCGGGGAAAACTTTTCCGGTGTGGCGCACCGTTATTGCTGCCGCTATCTTTTGCCGCTCAGCAGTTGGGCCGAATCGTTATCGATGAAAAGGTGTGCATCCGGATGCGATCGTAATATTGACGCGGGACAATCAGTACTGATGGGTCCCTCGACCGTATTTTTAATTGCGTGCCTTTTTGCTGGGCCAGGAACAATCGCAAAGAGCTTCGGAACGGTCATTAACGTCGGTATAGTTAACGAGAGCGCGCTATGGGGTACTTCACCAAGCGTTTCAAATGCGCCGTCATTCACCTGTTGTCTACGGCACATTTCATCGAGTTGAACAATCTTAACGGCTTGCGGATCATCGAAGTCGCAGAATGGGGGATCGATAAAGGCAAGGTGGCCATTCTCGCCTATGCCGAGCACTGCAAGATCCGGCGGAGTAGACCGAAGCAATTCCGCGTAACGATTTGTCTCTGCCGAACCGTCCGCAGCGTCACCACGCAGCCCATGAAATTGCCCAGGGTGTACTTTCTCAAACAGCCGATTATTTAAAAACCGCCGGAATGATTGTGGGGCGCTCTCAGACATTCCAAGATACTCGTCGAGATGAAATGCGATCACGCGTTGCCAGTCGACACCTGGAGCATTCACGAGTGCAGCAAGGAATTCATTCTGTGAAGGAGCGGAAGCGAATATAACCACCGCACGCCTCCTTTTCTCTATCAGTTGCCGGATCTCCGCCGCAACTACCGCGGCTGCTGCCCTTCCCATCAATAGTCGCGACTCGTAGACATAGACAGTGAGTTTGTCAGCACGGAATTCTTCTTTCAGTCCTTCCTTCATAGGTGCCGTCGATTCCATATGCCTCCCAACTGAGTAAAAACCAATAAAGCTTCCGGTTGAGGAAAAACCTCACCCAATTTCAGGACCGGCAATCGCAACTATTGATGATGAGGTCTTGCGTGTTGGCTTTCCGCGCCGCATTCGGATCAGGTCGCGTTGTTTTGCAAAGCCGCGATTCGCCAGCACCCGGAAGCCGGCCTCGAACTCCAGGTTAAGATCGAGATATACCGGCTGGCCAACCAAACCACCCAGCACTGAATCAAGCAGGGTGCCGGTTTGCTCAACATTTTTCATTACCATAGGACCCAGGTAATTGGCGCGACTACCTCGTCTCGCAAATGCGTAACCTTCTAAACCGCAAGCGCCGGATCTGCTGAGCATTGGTCCAAGCAAATCCTTGTCCAACAGCGCGTCAAGCAATCTTGCGCGATCAGCGTTAAACGCTTCAGCATCGAGCGTGAATAACTCACGCCTCTGGTCATCGAGATTGGTCCACCTGACAACTGTTTCTGAACTACGCTGATTGCCGGTCGCGCCAACTCCAATCCATCGTTCAATGCAAGATTCCACTTCAAAACCGAAGTGCTGATAGACAAACCGGCCTTGAGGAGTAGCGTCGAGTTTTACAGTTTCCGCTCTTCCTGCTAAATAATCGAGTGCAACTTTCAATAGCTCGGTGGCGATTCCCAACCTCCGTTTCGCGGGAAGAACCAGCACCATCCCAACCCATGCCAGTTGTTCCCCATACGTCGTTGTCGTGGTCGTGCCGACCAACTCCTCATCAATCCAAGCGGCAAAACAACCAGCTGGCTCCAAATGTAGTAGGCAACGCCAGTCGTCTTCCGTTTGATTCCACCCCGCTGACTCTTTCAGACTCATCGCCGCAGGAATGTCTGACTGCTTGAGCAAACGGATCTGAATCCGCTCAGTTTCCCGCATAGCTTTAGCTCAAGGCCGACTCGTAAGTGGCCCAGACATTATTCGTCGGCTCTACGCAGAACTCTGCCATCTTTTTCACGTTCCAACTGGATGGCCAGTCAAACATACGTCGCAAATGTAACAGCCATGCTATCAACCCCTCATCCGGATGAAAGTAAAGCTCGTGCAATGCGCGCTCAGTTTTTCCACCGGTCTGCATTGAATACTCACCGCTCGGAAGCTGGAAATAGGTGTGAATTTGGAAGCTGCTGGCACCCCGCAGTAGGTATTCCGCGGCAATACGTCCTGAAACTATGTTTCCTGTGCCGCTAATTGGAAGTTCGCAAACGGGAACGGCTCCCAGATGCTCGAGCAATCGCATGCGGGCTAACACGGAGAGATTTCGAGCGCCAAGATCCGGCCCACCGTAGGCAATTCCACGCACGCCATCAAACTCGCGATGAGGATCGAAGAGCCGATTGCCGTACACCAGGAAATCAGGACCCTCCGGTCCGTTCCCCAGCTTATTAATTGCGTGCAGCATCTCTAATTGAAATTCATCATCAAGTATTGCGTTAAAGACTTTCAATCCAATGTTGACTTGAGAGGGAGATGCGGCGCGCCGAATCAAACCGCTCACAACCGTTAGCCACTCAATGATGATCTCGGATTGGGCCGCGCGGTCAGATGCGGCCAGTGTCGGACTGAAATCTTTCTCGATCGGCATGGTTAGGTTCGGACAGAGACGTTCCCATACCTCGAGCAATTTTCTCGTGGTGTACGTGTATTCGCCAGTCTTCCACTGAGATTCTCCGATTCGTGGTAAGTGATACTTGCAAGAAGGAATCACAGGTATTCCGGCTGTGTTGCCAATCGCAAGTGCTTCATCAAAAAACGCGAGATACTTGTCAAAGGTGTCGTACCAACCGCGACCTTTCCAGGAAACCGTCCAACCCGCTGATCCATCACTTCCAATAATACGTTCGACGATCATTCTGGTTTCCTCGATCGCCCACTCACTCATCGATTGGCCGCCGGCTTCATCTTCAGCAATAATTGTTTTGAGCACAATGAAACCAAGACCGTCTTCACAGTCACGGCGAACTTGAGAGACATTTAACGAAAGTTGACCTGAAGCTTTTCCGAACGGGTTCTTTATCGCTAGTCCTCCATACTCGCTGCTCAAGTCGATATGGTATTTTTCCAAGACAAACTCTTCCACCGATGGCGGCAGTCCTGACCGAAAACACTCGTAATCGCGCAATAGCGAGGAGCGCTGAGACGAATCGATCTTAGGTTGTCCTTTGTCGTAGGCTGACATCCTCTTCAGAAGTTGCCTCCGCTAATTCGCGTAGGCCGCCAACTCGGTTAAGACACTTCCGATTTTCTCGAATTCGTCGCGAGGCAACTCCGGACCCCAGGGATCGTTTGCGGCGTCGCGAGGAATTACTCCCAAGTAGGCAAGTGCCATTAGTATTCTCTTGATGTAACACTCCATTGGAGTAAGGAACAGAACTTGAGCCAATCTATCGACAGCGTCAGACAGTTCCAGGAAACGATCACTGTTTCCACTCACATGCGACTCGATCAGTTCTGATTGCAGTTCAGCGCAGACTGCGCCTAAACCAACCAGCGCAGCCCGCGCGCCAAGACGCAGGCTGTAACCGAGAAAGCGATCTTCACCTGTAATTAAAAGTTTATTTGGATGTCGTGTTTGTACTATGCGCGCAATGTCCTGATAAGTCATCACACTGTTGAGCGTGGCAACCTTGATTCCCACAACTTCAGGTAAATTCAATAATTCGTCGAGTACGCTTTGGGTATAGGAAATTCCACCGGCAGCCTCATAAAGGTAGAAGAGCACAATCGGCGACCCGAGCTCGCACAAGCTAGAATGATGTTCAATGATTAGCTTGTCTCTTTGCGGATGATTGAATAGCCAGCGCGGCGGATAAGCGAGGAGCAGATCAGCGCCGCAGTCTAATGCTGCTTCGGCCATAGACATCGTCGCACGTTGAGGATTATCAGCATCAGTTCTTGCACCGACGCCCGCTATCAAAACCTTTCCGGGTATAGCCTTGCGCCAATCGTCCATGACACGATGAGCTGTCTCAGCGTCCAGCATCAATCCCCGTCCGGTATGGGCCCAGACCGCAACGCCAGCGATGCGTTGTGACGACAGATAACGAATGTATGAATCGTGCGCTACGTGATAAAGTTTTCGGTTTGCATCGAGAGTTACGGGCGCTGCCGGAATCAATCCACCTGTGAGCAGGCGTTGAAGGTGATCGGCATTTATGAAGGCTGATGATTGCGCCATGTAGGTTTATTAGCCAATGTGTGGCACCGAAAGAAGATTGTTTTGAATTAGAGTTAGCGCTCCTTTAAGACTGGGTCTCACTTCGAAGGCTGACGGCCTGATCGCGACCACATGCGAACGGGGCGCGAGCAAGCTGCGCTTCGATTCTTCCACAACGATTGGTTCCACGATTCGCCACGCTTTTGTTATCTCGCCGCCGATAACGACGACTTCCGGATCCAGTCCGTTAATTAAGCCCGTGATTCCTATGCCAAGATAACGTGCGGTTTCGCGTATAGCTTTGATAGCAGCGGTATCCCCCGCATTGACGAGTTCTATCAATTTGCGCATCGTCGAAATTCGTTTTCCCACAGGACTGCGCAGATCCAGGTACCGTTTAATCGTAGCCTTGTCAGAAGCGTAGAGATCCCAACAACCACGTTGTCCGCAACGACACTTTTCCCCGCTCAGATTGATAGAAATGTGTCCGAACTGACCCGCAGTGTTAGTTCCCCCGCGGTAAAGTCCGCCGTCGATCACAACTCCACATGCCAAGCCGGTGCTGACGCCGACGTACAAGAGATTTCGGACGTGTGCGTATTGAGTTTTGCCATGCCAGATTTCAGCCAGCGCCGAACAGCGCGCCGAGTTGTCAATAATGACAGGCAGGTTGGTCCCCTTTTCCAACAGATGGACCACTGGAACGTCGCGCCAGGGCAGGACAACAGAGAGGAGGAACTTGCCGGCATGGTTATCGACAAGGCCTGGCAAACTCACGCCTATTCCCGCAAATTCGATGAAGCCGTGGTGTTTCGTGCGGAGATCTTTGATCTCTTTGCTGATCTTGTTTAGGAAAGCCCTTGGATCCGCACCGGTTTCAAGATTGACCCGCGCCACAATCCGATTATTAAAATCGCTTAGCGCTACTATAGTCTCGTCAGAGCGAATATCTACTCCAAACAAGCCAAAGCGTCTGCTATTAAGACGAAGTGGTGTAGGGGGCTTACCCCCTATCGGCGTAGTTCTTCCTGAACTCTCTTCGATAATGCATGAATCCTTCAACAGTTCACTGGTAATCGTAGAAATGGTGGCTTTGTTGAGACCACTTAGTTTGGCGATTTCTGCGCGCGAGATTGGTTGCCGATCAGAAAGAATGCTGAGCAAGATACGACGGTTTACCAGTCTGAGCATGTCGTGACCGGCAGCCTTAAGATCGGCGAGGTTTGGTTTACGCGTGAAGCTATGACGCGAATGGGCTAACTGATTGTTACGCGATTGGTCCGTCAATTTTTCCCTTTAGAAAGACTTTCAAAAAGGAACCAACGAGGGAGAGAGGCAAGAGGAGAAAATATCTTTAAATTTCTACCTCTTGCCTCGAGAGTTTTGCGTCGTGTTAGAAGGTAAACCGTAAACGCAGGCGGATAGAGCGACGGTTGTCAATGCCCTCTTGAGAAGTGCTGATATTGTTTCGGCCGAAGTCGGGATTGAGATTGACATCCTGGTATACAAGCTGGCCTGATGAATCAAGTCCGACGTTGAAGTCACCGATGTTCGCGAAGAAGGTGTCGAGCGGTGAAAACAACGGATGGTTGAAAACATTATTGAAATCAGCGCCCACTTCTAACCGCTTTGTTTCGCTAATCCTAAAGTACTTATGGAGTCCGAGGTTCACTCCCCAGGTTCCCGGTCCCGTTAAAAAGTTTCGCTTGGCCACGGCCGGATTATCAAACAAATCTGCGCCAATCGGCGGTAATCCAAAGGCAGCGGGATTGAAAAACTGATCGCCCGTTAGATTGCCATACGGATCTCCCACTACTACGGGTCGATAGGTGTTGGACGAAAAATCACCGACTGCATCGATGAATGAACTGCCCACATTCCCCGGTCCAAAGAACCCCAAATCACTACAGTTATCGCAGACCCAGAATGGCGTGAAGCCCGTGCCGCTCTTGGCGAACATGTTCCAGGTAAGATCCCACCCACCCACGACGCCATCGGCCCACTTGGAAATGGATTTGCCATAGAGACGCTCTCGACCAAATGGCAATTCAAAACTGCCATAACTGACGAAGCGATGCCGGGAAACAAAAGAGTCGCGTGCGAAATCGACGTTTGGTGCAAATTGATTGTAAAGCGTGCCACCCAGGGTGGAATTTCCGAGATCGGTACCACTCGATTTCTGGTCTAATAGTGTGTACGAAGCATTGAATGTCAGACCGCGAGCAAACCGCCGATTGATCTCAATCTGCAATGCGTGCGAACGACCTCGGCCAGTGTTGCCATAAGTAGCTAAGAAGTCACCGAGCTGCGGAAAGGGTCGGCGGGCTGCATCCTCTGGAGATATGATGCAATCCTCGGCATCGACTGGATCGCAAAGGTCTCCGTCTTCATTGTGAATGCCGAATGGTATGTCGTTCGGCGGCAACTCGTTCAGGTCACGGCCGGCAATCAAATTGTGCTGTCGCGAACCGACATACGAGACACGAAGGCCCGTGTTCTTCATGAACTCACGCTCGAACGTAACATTGAATTGCTCGATGCGAGGGCTTTGGAGATTAAAGGGAATAGCGTTAGCAGCCAAAGCTGTAAAATCCGTCGGATCGCCAACAACAACTGTTCCGCCGGAAAAAGGAGTGATGCCGCGTGGGTTAATACCACCCGGTAAACCAGCCGTATTTCTTTTTTGCACTGATTGATTAAAAGCATTAGTCGCCAGTGCATCGCGCATTCCCTGAGCCGCAGACGTTGGATAGTAGATGCCATAACCACCACGAAGCACATTCTTGTCGCTGAGACGCCATGCAATTCCCAGTCGCGGTGCGAAATTATTCTTGTCGGTCTTGACCAGACCGCGGCCGACTCCAACCTCCTTGGCAGTTACTACGCCGTAAGCGATAAACCTTGCGTCCAGGAGCGCGAGGGTTTTGTCGCTAGGTATGATGAATCTGCCTTTAAAGCCAGGGTTAACTGAGTTATCGGGATCGAAGTTCACCATCAGATCGTTCTTCTCAACAAAGGGCGTGATCAGTTCATAACGTAGGCCCAGATTGAGGGTGACGTGGGGACGAATCTTGTAGTCGTCCTGAATGAAGAAGCCATCTTCGCGGTTGGTAACGTCAAGGTTGCCACGTCTCGTCGAGCCAGTATAGGTGACTGACGTAGGTGGTAAGCCGATCAAAAAATTGGCGAAACCAGTAAAGCTGCCGCCGTAGTTGACAAGACCACGTGGTTGGCCTCGGTTCAGAGAAAAACCATCAAGTGCGCGATTCGTCACAAAATCGGCGCCCGCCTTTATGGAGTGGTTCCCTGAAGTCCAGGTTATGGTGTCTCCAAAGGTAAACAGTTTTTGATCGAGCTTGCGGTCGATACTGCGCCCCCCGTTAGGTATTTGGCTAAAAGGCGCCATCGTAAATGCCACCTCGCCCGCAAGGTCAGCAACACCTGCCCCTACTACCGCACTATAGGCTTCGATCTCGGTATCGTTAAAACCTACGCTCGAAAGGAAATCTCGTACTCGCTGATTGCCTCGCCTGAACAAGAGCTGGAAATTGAGCCCACCGCGTAATTCATTGACAACCGAGTTGGAAAAGAGATGAGTATAAGAAAGAGAAAGCGTGTGGTTTGACTGGTGCTGTGAGCGCAACCCGAAAGCAGGAATGGGACTCACGGCCAATTGTCGCTGCTCTCCTGCCACAACCTGAAAATTGTAAACACCAAAGAGTTTGTCATGGTCGGAAAAATCATGATCGACGCGAAGTGTCGACAGGTCGCGATTAAGAAGACCCGGGATGTTTCGGACAAACCCTGTCAGCCGTCCATTCCTGTTGTTAAAGGGAGTGTCTGGGTTTGTGCGTGGATAATAGTTAACGATACCCAGCGCAATGGGATTCAACAACCTTTCGGGAATGCTCAAGAATCGACGCGTCGAGCCAGTCAGAACGGTATTTGTAGCAATTTCGGTGGGTGTTAATAAAGCTAGCGCTGCTGATGAAACCGCTGGTCTACTGGAGGGATTGATATCAACGAAATTCCCTCCCAGAACACGAGAGGTAGGAATATTACTGGCTCTGAGCTGCGCGGCGCCGAAGTCCCAGCGACGCTCATAAGACAGCAGGAAGAATGTCTTTCCGCCCGAGAATGGTAGCGGTCCACTTAAGTAACCGCCTGTCTCGTTAAGGTTGAACTTTGACTTGGGAAACACCATGGTGTCAGGCGTTGGAAGGAAAGCCGCCTCCGCATTTTTGTCCTGCACTGTTTCTGCAGCAAGAGCTGAATTCTTGTTGTTATAAAAAAGTGATCCATGAAAATCCTTGCCACCGCGCTTTGTGTCGATGCGAATGTTGGCAATGCCTGAATACTCAGCGGTAAAATTCTTCGAAAGCACAGTCAGCTCGCCGATGGTTTCGAGCGATGGCTGGCTGGCTGTGGGTTCACCGAAGATGCCTCCGTTCGTCCGTTGGCTGTCAAGTGAGAAACTCGCACCGTAGCTTTGACCACCGATAAACTTGAAGCTGCCGTCGCCATTAGGTCCTTGTGTGATATCCGGATTCAAATAGAGGAACTCATAGATATCGCGACTATCGCGTGGTACGTCTATCAGTTGTCGGTTATTGAGCGTTCCGGCTATGACCGGCTGTTCCTTTTCGATCAGCCCGGCCTCAATACCACTCACGGTTACGCTTTCAGTCGGCGCGCCAACTTCAGTCTTAACGTCGGCCCGTACAACATCTGAGCCTTTAACGACTGCATCCACAACCGAGGTCTTAAAGCCCGACGCTGTCACCGTAATCTTATAAGTGCCGGGCTTCAACGCCGTTGCTTCAAAATTGCCTTCGGAGTCGGTGGTTAAATTTCGCGAAATGCCCGTTGCCTGATCCGTGATTTCAACTGAGGCATTCGGAAGAATAGCTCCATTCGGATCGGTAACCGTTCCGCGGATGGTGCCCAGGTTTGTTCCTTGCGCATAATCCGAAGGTACGACGCAAAGAGCGCAAATAATCGTTAATAGGCTGATGGTGATGCTTCGTAAAATTGGCATATCGACTCCTTGGGCCGGTGCAATCATTTTTGTCGACGCGCAACAGTCACGAGGAAATTAGTGGGAGTCACGCTTGTTCGCTATTCGATTCTTTCTCGTTCCTAAATGAAATAACGGGAAGTTAGTTGTGGTTTCAAACGAACCCTGGACATTCGTATTTAAAGAAATTTATTTGGGTTAGTTTGCGTTTAGTACTAACTTTCCCGAGTCCGACGTGATTTATTCCATCGCAAGTTAATTTACGGGGAATTGGGAAAACCCGGGATTCTTTTGCTTAAGTCGCCTTATAGCACTGCCTGCAAACGAAAGGCAAGAACTTTTTCGAAACAACAGAGAGTTTTTTGAAATCCCGGTTGTTCGAAAATAGCACCTGGTCTTAAGCTAATGTGCCGGCATAGTCGCAAAGGTTCATTTCGGCGGAATGATGGGAAGGATCAGCGCCGACGGATTTTCCTTGTCATGATAGATAACTTGATGGGCCGTAATCATATTCGTAGCTCCTAACATTCGTTCCCCCGTGTTGAGACTTCGATTGAATCTGGGAAAATTGCTGCTGGAAATGTATAGCCGCACTCGATGACCCGCTTTGAAAACATTTCCTGTGGCCCATAGATCTACAGTGTACTTATAGATTTTGCCGGGCCTAACGGCGCCCGAATTGCTGGTGTCGTTTCGGTACCGGGCGCGCACAATGCCATCAGTTAAAAAGCGCGCATAACCGCTTGGATCTACGTCAGCCAGCAATGCCGTAAAGTCGGTGTCAACCGCGGAGGTTGCCGCGTAAAGGTCCACCGAAACGAAGCCGGTGACTTCAAGATCCTTCTCCAAGGAAGGAGTGGTAAAGCTCAGGACATCCTGCCGCGATTCGTTTGGTCTTTGGTCGGCAGGACCCGGCGGCAGCGCGGTACCGCAACAGAGGCGTCCACCGATTGTAGGCACAGGATTTTTCGGATCGTAATCAAATCCATCGCTGCGTTCTTTACCCGGACGAGTAAAATCTAATTCACCATCGCTATTGCGACCGTTCGCTCCTCGGGCGGAGTGAAGGTAATACCTGGTGTACTGAGTCCGCTTCAAAGGAAACTCCTGTTCATCACGCCATACGTTCTCCCCCATGATGAACAGTTTGACGGGTGGCGACTCCGAAAATTCGTTTTTTATTCCCTTGAGAGCATAATCAAACCAACTGAGTGCCGTGCCAGTCATATCGAGAAAAGCGTTTTTTCCAAACACCACATCTCCCACTTTTCCGTCAGGCGAAGTGGGAGTGTGAGCCCACGGTCCAATTATCAGTCGTTGTCCCGACCGCAACTCGGGAGTTGACGCTTGTTCGCGCAGTCCCATGTAGTTCCTAATGGACCCTTTTAGGAATATGTCGTGCCAGCCACCAACATGAAGGCCTCTGACGTTCATTTCGCTGTAATGATCCGATACGCGCCATCTCTGCCAATAAGAATCATTTTGTTCGTGTTCCAACCAATCGTGAAAATAGCCGGCGAGCAACCGAGGATCGGAGGTCTTCAGGACAGGATAATTTTCGATCGGTAATTCGAGCACCCATTCCTTAGGCGTCTGAGAGGTCTCCACTTGCCGACGCAACGTGTCAATCGCCAAGATAGAAGTCCACGAACTAGTGAACCACTGCATCATTACTCCGCTTTGGTACGTCCACCCGTCGTAGTATTCCGAGGCCGTGACATAAGGAAAGATTGCAACTAAGTGGGGCGGCCGCCACATTGCTGCCAACATCTGCGTGGCCCCAACGTAGGAACCACCAAACATTCCCACTTTTCCGTCCGCATGGTCCAATCTGGCGGCCCACTCAACAGTGTCGTAACCGTCCGCACCTTCGTCACGAAACGGATAGAACTCCCCACCGGACGCATAACGACCGCGCGTGTCCTCCAAAACCACGATATAACCGTGCGCAGCAAGTTCGGTTGCCATGTCCATCTCACTGCTGCGGTTATACGGTGTACGCTTAAGAAGGATCGGAAACTTCTCTTCACTGATGGGACGATAAATATCAGCTACAAGAAAAACACCATCTCGCATCTTTATAGCAACGCCCGGTTGGATTGCCACTTTGTATTTACCCTGCGCGCTCGCATTTACGACCCAGAAGGCGAATAACAAGATCAGCAAGAGCGGCACTGCAAATTCACAACGCTGCTTCGGCCAACTATCGCTCATACACGTTTCTCTTTTTTGCATGCTAGACAGAGAAGAAGCTTGTACCTGGTTGGGTTCCTTACTGCCAGCGAGAAGCTAATTCACGTTCTGTTTTTTAGCGGTCGGGTACCTATGCCAGAATGTTGCACGAAGTAAATGAGCTGGCTCGTAAATTGAAACGCCCAGTTGAAAGCGCGAGCGGGATGGTTAACGTCCAATCCTACTGCGAGGGCAAAGAACCGCTTGAATCGTTGTCGGTATATCTGCTGGCGCTTTCGATCTTCGGTGAAAAACATGCCTAGCGCGAAGGTATAAGCTATCTCCGCGTTGTGCATCTCCATATCCGGACCAATCTCACCCGGCGGCTCTCCCGGATCAATCGATGCGAAGCAATTGATGACGTAGTATGCCTTGGATCCGTCGGGAACAATTCCCTGCCGGTCAAGGAAATCGCACCACTTGACGACAATCTGCTGCACGCGCGGGTCTCTTGTTAGCGTCCAATAATGAAAAAGCGGATCTAACAGCAAGGCCATCATCCACGCCGACGTTGCTCCTTTAAATGTGGCCTCATTCGGATCGTACAGTTCCCAGTTTTGTCGTAGAGAACCATCGGGAGGCCGTCCATCAGGCGGTTGTTGCTGATGCCTGTAATAAGCTGTGACACATTCCTGTGCCTTTTTCCAATACGCTCGTTCACCAGTCATTTCCCAACCGTGAAGGATACCGAGCAAACCATACCCCTGGTTCCGGAGGGTCCAGAAATTTCGGCCGCGTTCTGGATCGACGCCTAGAGGAACTGGCTTGATCAGTTCCCGCCGGTAGACAGGATCCTGATGAGCAATGCAGTATTGGCACATCAGCTTGCCAGCCTCCAGCACACGCTCGTCTCCCGTCAATAGATAGTGAATGTGCATCGCTCTCGGATAGACATACTTGAGATCCGGTCCTTTTAAAGTAAAAATACCGGCATCGGGCCCAGTCAATTTCGTATGCAGTCTTACGAAGTGCGTCGCCTGATAAGCGGCTTCCAGAAATTTAATGTCGCCTGTTCGAACATACATCTTGTAATAGCAGGTGGGACGATCAAACAGCCACTCGTGATAAATTTGACTATTCAAGTACGCGAGCGAACCGGGAAAATTTCTTTCTACAAATTGATCATAAGCTGAGTACTCACCCGATGAGGCGCCGGGGACTTGAGGACCGACGATCCAGGAGTCACACAACCAGCGAGCAGGGAGGATTGCCGCTACGCGCGGCCCGCTCAAGCCGTTATCGTCAATCAAGGTTTTGGACACCGGAACAAAGTTCTTCTCATTTTTTTGCCGACGTTCTTGAAAACGGATCTTAATCCGTTTTGTTCTTTCGCTCGAAAAGTCAGACTTAAACTGAATCAGAACTGCTCGAATCGACTCTTCGTTGCCTGCGATGCGCCAGGGTTCAAGCGATCGTACGGCCGCAGGTATCTCGCCTCCAATTTCTGCAAAAACTCTCACCAGTTGTGGGTCACTCAGCAAACCGTATGGAAGTGGAAGACCAAAACTGACAAGCTCCTCAGCTAAACCGCGCGTACGCCCGACCAGAGTGACGTCAATTTCGAGAGGTCTCGAAAGGGTTTTCCAACTGCTCGCGCGAGAAACAGCCAGCATCGAGAGCAGTCCGTTTCTGATGAACCATCGTCTCGAACTATTACAGGTCAACATGGAGTGATGATTAACTGGTCAAATTCTGCAGACCCAACAAACGTGCGGCATTGTCAAAATAGACCTTGCGCAAAATATTTTCCGGTAAGCCAATTCCATAAATGCGCCAACGGCCCTGGGGCGGTATAGGCGCGGGCGCGTAGTCGAAGTACTCATCTTCGGTCTCAAGGAATCGGTAATAGATTTCGTAAAGTTCGTTCCCGAAGATCTGTTGCGGAGTCTCAACGCCGTGGGGCGTCGCATCAGTCGCGAACAGAATTCTGTCCTGGTATTTGTCAAAAAACTTTCGCGCCATTCGCGGTTGTCGACCGAGTTCACCAATACGAGCTGCAATGTCGACATACATATTTTGATAGCGATCCAGGCATTCGGACACGTAAGGAATATTCTCAGAATCCGAAACGTGTAAGGCGACGAATTTTGTGCGCGTATGACGCGCCATAACCTGGTTGCGAGCCTCTTGTAATTCGGCGTTACTGGGAAAATCTTTTCCGTAAAACGACCAATCGGGGTGAGCACTGAGTTCTTCATATCGTTCATTGAAGCGATCTGTTGGCAGAAAGAAGGCTTCCGGATCAGAGATATGGATAGCAACCGGCATCTCCAGAGATCCGGCCGCGTCCCACATCGGGTCAAAGCGCTTGTCGTCTATTTTGACTAATGGGCCCGTGGTCACGTTCTCCCGCAGGTACAGGCCCAGCGTCTTCAGTACTTTTAGGCCGCGTGCTCCGGCCTTCCTTGCGGTTTCAATTTGCTCCGCCTGAAAGGTTGGATAATTGGGCATTTTGATTCTCGAATACCACGGTTCAGTAAACACGATGAAACGATCAGGATGGGGGGCTTGCCAGTGAGCCAACGTTTCGTTCAGGAGAGGTCCGTAGCCACCGGTTAGATTCACCATCATACGCACGTTCTTTGCATCCATCACTTGCAAGACTTCAGCGGGCGTGGCGGTGTGATGAACGACATCAGTTTGTCCTTTACGGTCAATCCATGAGAGATGCGAGTGAAAATCGATATTCGGTACGCGGGAACGCGGAACATGGGTTTCCGGAACGTGCAACATACTTCTGGGTTGATAGTTTTTGAGGAGGAGAGGATTGGCAATGCGTTGCTGATCGAGCGTCTCTGCAGAAAATTCTGTATTGAAACGAGGTAAAAACTGAGATCCCACTATTCCGACTCCAGCTGTTGAGACCGTTTTTAACCATTGTCTTCTTCCTCTTCTAATCATTTTTCCTCCTACGCCTTCCCTGAGACACGCATTTCGGATTCTTGCAACTCCAGAACATAGAATTCGAAATGGAGAAGCTGCTCACATTGCGTTGTTCCGACAAAACAGTTTGACAAGTCCGCGGTGTTCAGTAAGTATTCGTCGGTCCGAACAGCTGTCGTTCAGTTAAAATTACAGGGAAATTAATTGCTTGTTTGTATGTAACGTAAACAAACCCCTCCCGGTTAGAAGGATTTAAAACTTGGCGAATACTACAAGCGACCTGTGTTGACCGAGGGGTTATAGCATTCACAAACCAATCGCTGCAACGCCCGATTAGCGGATCGGAATAAACAGCGCCGTTAAAAATTCGTTTGCTGTGAAACTATCGCATGCTTGTGTCCCAGCTACAGATTGCTTTATTCGAAACATTGGGTGACAACCTCTTCCAAGACAGCCGCGTTTGTGGCGACGGAGGGTGGAGTCTTCTGGATGAATTGAAAAGCGTACCCGAGCACGAGATATCAAGCCGTTCAATTAACTTTCTGTTGAAGGAGATATACGGAACAGGCGAAGAGGAACTAAGCAAACAACGCCAACGGATCAGCAAACTTTGCGCCCTCTTTCAGCAGCGTTACGGAGATGGGCCCGTCACATTGTTACGAGTTCCCGCCCGGATCAACATTCTCGGTGAGCACATTGATTACGTGTCTTACATTCCTACTGCGTCATTGACCTTTGGTAGCCGTCAACGAGACATGCTGATGCTCTATCGCGGAACCGATACCGCGAATATAACGGGTATTTCCACATCCCCAACTTATTCACCTGTGTCGTTCAACGTCCTCGAAGCGCCGGATCCTCCTGCAACAGGAGACATAGATGCTGACTGGTTGTCTCAACTCCATAAGCTTGGTACTCCCGCTCCCAATTGGGCCAACTATGTAAAAGGCGCCGTGGTCTTTGCACACACAAAATTCGGTAAACGGATTAGGCACGGTTTCGCTTTTGCGATCGACTCAAACATACCGGCTGGCGGAGGTGCCTCTTCTTCTTCTGCCGTCGTAGTGCTCGCGGGCGCAGCGATACGACAGGTCAACAACGTGCAATACACTCCTGAGGAGTTGGCACAGGATTCTGCAAAAGCGGAGTGGTACATAGGCACTCGCGGCGGCTCGATGGATCATACGACGCTCTCCCTCGCTCAAAACTGCAGCGCCGTGCTGATCAATTACCCCACCAGTACGGCTCGACGAGTTTCACTGCCCAGTGATCCTTTTCGTTGGGTCACCTTCTTCTCCACGGCCGCTGACAAAGGCCGCGAAGTGATGATTCAGTACAACGAACGCGCTGCCGTTTCACGATTGTTGATACCGGCAATAATCAGCAGCTGGCAGGAACAACCAAATCGATATGAGACTTGGACCCGCGCAATTGCGGCGATGTCCGTGACGCCAATGGCAGCACTCGACACTATTCACGATCTCTTGGCGGACCTGCCTGAAGTTGTCCATCGCGCAGAGCTCAGCCAAACTTATCCCAATGTCTTTTCTGAGATGGGGCGTTCGTTTCCCGCGCTGTTAAGTCAACAAGAGTGCTGGCCACTTAAGGTAAGAGCGCGGGCCTTGCATCACGCCGGTGAAGTGAAGCGAGTTCTTCTCGCAACCGAAATCCTGGAGTCGATTGAAGGGACTCCGGGAGCTCGCCAATTGAATGCGATGAATTCAATCGGCACACTCTTAGACGAGTCACATAAAAGCTTGCGCGATCTTTATAACGTCAGCACGCCGGAAGTCGAACGTTTGATCCAGATCGTTCGATCAGATCCGAATGTCCTCGGCGCTCGGCTGATGGGAGGGGGATTCGGTGGTAATGTGCTCGCCCTGACGAAAGACCATTCTACTGGCCTGCTTGAACGCGTTCAATCCGACTACTACGGACCACTGAGGCGAAAGGGCGTTGAAGAAGGGTCTGTAATGATTTCCACGCCGGGAAAAGGACTGTCTGAGATCAGCTTGGACCACATATGGCGCGATACTGTCGAAGCATTCAACTTATCCGTATTGACTGCACCGCGTCTAAAGTCTTTGCGTAGTCTGCTTGATCACGTACCGATCGAAGCAAATTCTCAAGACATCTGGCCTATAATCGTAGCTGCCGGCAAAGGAACGCGGGCGTCGGCTAGCGGTCTACCTGTTCCAAAACCGGTGGCGGTTATCGGGAACAAACCGTCGATAGTACATGTGTTGCACACGCTCACCGCTGCTTTAGGGAAAACAAGACCTGCCCTTGTGATAGTTTCGCCAGAAACAGAACGCGCAGTGTGCGAAGCTCTACGAAGCCTCAATGCGGTGTTTGTTACACAGCACACTGCCCTGGGAACAGGAGATGCCGTTCTCCAGGCGCAGGAGCTAATGCGAGATTTTCGTGGCCTGGCAATGGTCGTTTGGAGTACGCAACCGGTAATTCAACCCCAGACTGTATTACGCACGGTAAAGTTGGCCCACCTATTTCACGCCTACACAATGGTGGCCCCAACAACCATTGTCGACAGGCCTTACGCTCCGATCCAACGAGACGAAAATGGCGGGGTTCGATTCGCGTCCGAAACTCATCTTGAAAAGAAGGTCCGGCCGGAGTTTGGAGAAACTAACATTGGCTTGTTTGTCCTCAAGACGCAGCCTATGTTCGATGCTCTTCGAGAATTGAAGCGACGATTTTGGGGCGAAGCGCATCAAGTCTATCAGCCGGCTGAAAGAGAATTTGGTTTCCCAAACGAGATGATAAATTACCTGGCCCAAGAGAGAAATGGCGTTTTTGCTTGTCCGATTGCCGACAGTCGAGAGGAACAGGGGATTAAACAACTGGACGACATCGAGCGTTGCGCGCAATTCATGGCTGAATTAAATGGAGATGACTTAATCGGAGTCTGACACACTGTCTCGAGTCAAACATAGTATGTCCACTGCTGAACAGGTCGCGACGCCCCGACAAAAGCCGATCTCAAATCTACGGTGGTGGATTGGTGGACTCCTTTTCGCTTCGACGGTCATAAACTACATTGATCGTCAGACACTCTCGGTACTCGGCCCCTATTTAAAGATTGATTACCATTGGAACAACGAACAGTTCGCGCTGATTGTCATTGCCTTCCGGGTAGCTTACTCAATCGGACAAACCGTATCTGGTCGTCTAATCGATCATTTTGGAACTCGCGCGGGTCTAACTTTCACAGTCACATGGTACTCGCTCGCAGCAATGCTGACGTCGTTTGCGGTTGGTCTGCGCAGTTTCGCATTGTTTCGTTTTTTGTTGGGTGCTGGTGAATCAGCAAATTGGCCTGCGGCGACGAAAGCAGTTTCAGAATGGTTTCCCACCCGTGAGCGCGGTTGGGCTGTCGCGCTTTTCGATAGCGGCTCATCGATCGGGGGCGCTGTCGCTCCGTTATTGGTTGTGGGTTTATATAAATATTTCGGCGGTTGGCGGCCCGCGTTTGTTATCACTGGCACACTCGGTTTTCTATGGCTAGGCTTTTGGCGAATGCTCTATCATCCGCCGGAGGTACATCCCAGAATCTGCGAGAGCGAGCGTGCCATGATCTTGCGGGACCACTCGGACTCAGCATCGGCGCCCGCCCATACAGAAGAGCAACGCCGGTGGACCAATCTCCTCACTCTGCCGCAGACGTGGGGCGTAATCGCAGCTCGTGCATTAACTGATCCGGTTTGGTTTTTTATCACTGACTGGTTCGCGATCTATCTCGTCACGAAAGGGATCAATCCCGAACGAGGGTTATTGGCTTTTTGGATCCCGTTTGTGGCTGCTGATCTGGGCAACTTTTTCGGCGGGGGAGCGTCCAGCTGGCTGATCGAACGCGGATGGCCTGTCTTGAAAGCGCGCAAAGCTGTAGTGGTCTTTGGAGGCGTCGGCATGATGCTGTTGATACCAACAGTTTATACTTCGAATTTGTTTGCCCTTGCCGGACTGTTCGCCGTCTCAACTTTTGCCTATGCTTCGTTCTCAACAATGGCGCTCGTGCTTCCCTCCGATCTCGTCAGCAGCAGATCGGTTGCGACTCTCAGTGGAATGAGTGGGACGGCGGCAGGTGTGGGAACAATCATCTCCACGTATCTCATTGGCTTTGTCTCAGATCATTATTCTTTTGAGCCGATTTTGATTACGGCAAGCTTGATTCCTCTTTTGGGAATGGCCCTGGTTCTGCTTCTGATACGAGAAAAGAGATCTGTAACCGTTACGGATGGTTTGCACAAAGACGTAATCTAGGCGACTCCTGCCTCAGACCAACATTATGCATCGACGCCATTTTATGAAGACTGGGGCCGCGGCCACTCTGTTAGGTGCCAAATCGATGCGGATGGCGCAGGCACAAGAGGTACCCTCCCACAACTGGTCCGGCTACGACTTCGGCTCAGGTCCAATGGCTTTAGATCGGTTGAATCAAGGTCCCTTTGACATCGATCAGGACCAGGGTTGGTACACCGTGCTGGTAACCTCACAATCAACTAAGCCCGTAAAGAATTTTGGAGTCGGGCTGGTAGGTTATACGTGGGAGGAAGGTGGACCTTCGCTTGCCGCGCGAGCCGGAACCGAAACACTGGAATACCATGTCGAACAACTGGCCAGCCTACCCTTTGTTGACGTTCTTTACATCCGCTGTGACTGGCGAGACGTACAAAGGCGGTCCGGTAGACTCGACCTGAACCCTGTATTCCAGCTAACTTTCGATGCCGCGAGACGTCACAATCTCCGCGTTGCCTTTCGTATTCAAATGTCAAATACCGAAGGGCAGCCAAAACGCTTGGCGCTTCCAGATTTTGTTCAGAAACAGGTTCCTCTGGTAAAAATCGGCAAGACTTATGGCAGTACCGACGACTTTGTCGAACCTCGTTACGATCATCCGACGTTTCAGACTGCTTTTAAGGAACTAAACGAATTACTCGCCCGTGAATTCGATGACAATCCGCTTATGGAATTCATCGATCTCATGATGTACGGCTTCTGGGGTGAAGGTCACAGCAGTAATCTTCACAATCCCTTCCCCGACTACCTTACGGCGGAGAAAACATTTCTCGGGATGACAAAACTGCAACTGGAAACTTGGAAAAAAGTGCCACTCGCTGTAAACACTCAGCCTGACATTAGCAACGTGGGCAACAAGGAAGTCTTGGACATGTGCGTTCGTGCTGGTTGTTGGTTACGTTCGGACAGTATTGTGATCGAAGAACCAATTCAGATCGAGGAGCTTGCTAATCGACCTCCATGGCTCGCAGTCGTCATGGAGGATGGATACTACCGCCAATACAAAGTCGATCCATCCTATCTCGGTACAGATGAAGCCGGAATAAACACCCTCGAGAAATGGATGCTTCACACCCTGGATCTGGGCGCCAATTACTGGTCACTATGGACTGAATCTGCAAACTTGAAAGAGTACTACCAACGTTATCCTGTGGGCTTCGACACTTTGCAACGTAGAATCGGTTATCGAGTTCGACCATCATGGATTTGGCAAAGAAGAAGATACGGCACGGACGAGCTAATAGTCGCCGTGACGAACGACGGTGTTGCCGGAGTTCCAGGACTCCTGAGGCTATACGTCGAAAGCATCGATGAGAAAGTAAAGATCGGAGGGGCATTGGATGCCGGACAGCCCTATGCTGGAAAAGTCAGACAGGCCTCTTTTCTATTACCTAAAGGCAGTGACGGACAGAAAATGAGGATTCGGGCGGAGATTGAAACCAAAGGAATCCGTCGACCCGTACAATGGGCTACCTCCCAACCAACGAATTCAGATGGATCAATTACTTTCCAGTTGCTGAGACATGACGATCAAAAGTGGAGAAAAGGTGTTTGAACCAACAGCCAATGCACATGAGATGGGCAAAATATAATGAGCTACGCCATTGGTGTTGACCTGGGTGGAACCAATATTAAGATCGCAGCGGTATCGCACGGCGGTGAACTGCTGGAGTTCTCGACCTGTGCGACGGCCGATGAAGGTGATGGATCCTGGGCTGAAATCATCAAGCATGGCATCAACGAGCTTCAGCGCAAACGAGGGTCGCGAGCTACTCACATCGGAATTGCCGCCCCCGGATTGGCGGCCCGTGATGGACTATCGATAGTCAATATGCAAGGCCGGCTGCGCGGTCTCGAAGGACTTGTATGGACGAACTTCTTAAATTCGCCAGAGCCGGTACCTGTCCTTAATGATGCGCATGCCGCGCTGCTGGGTGAAGTCTGGCGAGGTGCCGCAGCAGGTTATTCAAACGTTGTTTTGCTCACACTCGGGACAGGCGTCGGTGGTGCGGTGCTTGTCGATGGCCGTTTGGTGCAAGGTCATCTCGGACGAGCAGGACACTTGGGCCACATTTCACTCAATGCCGATGGTCCGCCAGACATCGTAGGCACACCAGGCAGTCTTGAAGAGATGATTGGCAACTATAATCTTCCGGAGCGCTCAGCAGGACGATTCAAATCAACCCGAGAGCTAGTTGATGCGCATCTCGCCGGGGATTCTCATGCCACAGCAGTTTGGCTTCGATCGATCTATCAGCTTGCGGTAGGTGTTACCTCAATCATCAATGCGTTTGATCCTGAGGTGATCATTCTCGCCGGAGGAATCGTTTGTGCTGGGTCGGTACTCTTGCAACCTCTATCAAAGTTTATGGACGAGCTGGAATGGCGTCCTTTTGGAGAGGGAGTTTCAATTGTTCCCGCAGCGCTAGGCGATCGCGCGGGAACCCTCGGTGTCGTATATCACTGCATTCAAGAGTATCTTAAACGGTAGACCATTGTTACTCAGAACCCTTCGTGGGCGGGACGCGGTGTTGTTCGAACCGCTCGGGATGTCTTTAAACAGCAACTCTGATTGAAAATAAATTATGAACTTCACAGCGGTTGACTGGACCATCGTCGTTGTTTATCTGGGCGCTTCCGTTACCGTTGGGCTCGTCGGCAAACGCTATGTGGGCACAGTGTCTCATTATCTCGTGGCCGGACGTGAACTCGGACTTTATGTAGGCATTGCAACACTCGCTGCGACCGAGATTGGCACGATCACATTCATGTACAACGCCGAACTCGGTTACAAATATGGATTCGCAGCTTTCGCAGCGGCTATGATCTCCGGGCTGGTTATGATAATCGTCGGGCGAACTGGTTTCGTCATCAGCCGATTTCGAGAACTAAAGCTGATGACCGTCCCCGAGTATTTTGAAATTAAATACAGTCGCGGCTTGAGGATTGTGACAGGTTTTCTTGTAGCGCTCGGCGGCATTCTCAATATGGGCGTGTTCTTGAAAATCGAAGGCGAATTTCTCACTATCGTCAGCGGCATCGACGCGCGTCACATCGTTGCGGTGATGACAGTCATCCTTCTGCTTGAGTTGCTTTACACCGTTCTCGGCGGAATGGTCTCGGTTGTGATCACCGACTTTATTCAGTACGTGCTGCTTTCGATCGCAACCATCGTTGTAAGTATTTACGCAGTCTATTATGCGGGCTGGGGGAACATCGTAGCGAAAGTTACTAATGTTATGGGAGAGGCTGGATTCAATCCAATCTCTAACCCGAAATTCGGTCTTACATTTTTAGTCTGGCAAATTCTTCTGTGGTTTTCCATCCATACGTGTTGGCAAACAACCGCTATGCGGATGTTCTCTACTAAGAGCCCCGAGACATCGAAACGTGTGATGACTTGGACCGGCTTTATCTTCCTCGGCCGCGGTGTACTTCCTATGCTATGGGGAATAGCAGCACTGACAATTTTCGGCACTGGCGCTTTAACGAATAGCGTACCCGCCCCCGTAGTGCATGGGCACACCCTAGCTCCGATTGACGCAATGCCTGCAATGTTGGCAAACATTCTCGGCCCGGGAATACGAGGAATTGTTGTAGCCGGTATGCTCGCCGCAACCATGTCTGTCAATAGCTCTTACTTGTTAGGGTGGAGTGCCGTTATTTCTCAGGATGTAATCCTGCCGATCCGACGAGCTCTAGGAAAAGGTCCATTAGGTTCGCGCAGTCAGATTTTTGTTAATAGGGTCGCGAATCTGTTCGTTAGTTTGTTCCTGATGTTCTGGGGCCTCTATTACACTCCGCCGGGCGCCGTTTATTTATACCTAAACGTCACTGGCACGATCTTTCTGGCCGGAGCCTTCGTCTGTGTCATCGGCGGAATCTACTGGAGACGCTCCAATGTGTTCGGCGGTTACCTGGCAATGCTGGCAGGCGCCGCTGGGGCGATCATCCCCTTCTTCTTTCTTCATTGGAGCGAAAACGTGACCGGGTTTGCCGCTTTTGGTTTGGCTGCTGGGGGGTTAATCATTGGATCGTTGCTGGGAAAACAAGAGGCCGTTGCTCCGCGGGAAGCCGTTTCCGGCGACTGAGCTGAATGGAGATTTATGAATTTATGGCTGTGGTTTTGGACGATTAGTCTGGTTGTGGCAGGTGCGTCGTTCGCGTTCATTACGATCGTCGTGACATTAAAAGGCGTCCGTGATCTGCGGCTCTGGTTCAGCAGTTTGGAACGTCAAGCACGAGAGCGTTAAGACGTCTTATCAACCAAGAATGAAGAAACCAGAACATCTCGACTGTTCTGGGTTTATGATCCTGCCATCGGTTTGGTCAAACAGGATAATCCGCTCGGCATGATTCGACTTGCACTGGCAGGCTGTGGCGAACACTCGAGGAGTAGCCACGCTACTCCTCTCGCGAGATATGTAGCTCAACATCCGGGTCAAGTGGAACTTGTTGCGGCTTGCGACCTTGTGCTCGAACGAGCGGAGGAGTTTTGTCGCCGGTTTGGATTCGGCCATCCGTACACGGATCTCGACCGGATGTTAACTATGGAACAACTTGACGGGTGCGTAAGTGTGATGCCGATCGAGCAGATTGTCGAAGTTGGAGTTCGACTGTTGCAATATCAGCTACCTTGCGTGATCGAGAAGCCCTTAGGTATATCGCTGGCCCAAACAGAACATCTGGCGCGCACTGCACAACAAACTCAGACACCGCACATGGTGTCTGTAAATCGACGGTTCATGCCTTTCCTTAATACGGCTCGCGACTGGGCGAATAGCCTCGGTCCGCTGCAATACCTGCGGGCAACCCAGATCAGAGATGCGCGATCAGAGCCTGACTTCATTTGGTCCACAGCGATTCACGTGCTTGACGCCCTGCGATATATTGCCGGCGAAATCTCCGACTTCCGTGTGGAAACTCAGCAACACAGCGCACTCACCTCGACGTGGTATAGCATTTCTCTCCGGTTCGACAGCGGCACGAAAGGACAAATCGAAGTGCTTCCTACTGCTGGCATGGTCGAAGAGTCGTACGAACTTTTTGGCGATGGGTTTCGCAGTCGAGTAACGGCGGGAACAGGCACACAACAGACGTTGGAATGCTGGCAAAGGGGTAAGAAGGTGTTGCATGAAATAAGTTTCGATGATGAACCCGAAGATCTTCGCAATGGCTCGTATCAGGAAGTCGAGGAGTTTGTGGGGGCATTAAAATCAGGCAATAGACCGCATCCTGAAATTAAGGATATTCTTCCCTCAGCGCGTATCTGCTTTGCAATCGCAGAATCATTAAGTCACAAGTTCTAAGGCTGCATATCCGATGAGACAGATGCTAATGATTTTAGTTTTAGGATTGTCACTGCTTATTGGCTCGCATGGTTTGCCACAAGAGGGGCACGGCGTCGGCGGAAGTTCGTTTCCCAAAAACGATATTACGTATTCGACCGCAGTTCTAACGCCACATGTGGCATGGGCCAGCAAGCTTCCGCAGGGACCAATAAAGTCGTTTTTTATTCCGTCGATCCAATACGGTCGAGATATGGTCGAGCTTATACAACGAATTCAGTTACAACCGACCACGGATTCAATTGATGGCAGTTGGGACATCAATTGTTGGGGAATCGGGGATTTCTACGGTCATGAATTTCGGGGAGACAGAGACGACTTCCAGACCGTTTACAGCTATGTTGAAAAAGATCTCACTGGAAGCACTGCTTTTGAGGTAATGGTGATTCCTAGTCTCAACGGATGGTCGCGAATGACCCGCGCGACTCGAGACGCGATTTTGCGTCGCGTACAGGCCGGCGCCGGACTCGTATTGCTTCATCCCTTTGTTGGTGATGTCAAAGGACATCCGTTTAAAGGTGACGAAGCATCGGGTGACGAACGGATCTGGGAGATTTCTCCGTTGATCGGTGTGGCTGACGACACCGTCAATGAACGCGGTTATCCCGAGGCCAATCTAGACGAGATAACAAAAGGAAAATGGGAAATCGCGCAACCACACTTCATAACGGAAGGCCTACCACTCGAAATATTGCCGGAAGGAAACGAAGGAGGATCCTTCTACAAATACCGGGCCAATGGCGACGTGTTGATTAAATCGGGAAGCAGCCCAATCCTCGCTGTTAAGAACTTCGGTAAAGGTCGCGTTGTTGCGTTTGCCTATACGGAGGAGGGGTTTACCCCACAAAGCATCAAGCCCGCGGAGGCGAAGATCTATTGGGACTACTGGGAGTATCACTACTCATTGCTGGCTCGCTCCATTCTTTGGGCTGCCGGTCGCGAAACGCCAATCGCGATCAAATCCCTCACTGCAAGCGAAGATGGAATGAAACTCGAGCTCTCTTCAGATCGACAACAATCAATAGAAATAGAAGTTTCAGGCAAGAACGAATTCGGACAAACACTTGGTTCTGCTCGCATTTCTAAACTTCTCGACCTCGGATCAAACTCGATCGAAATAGCAGCGTCGAGTTTACGGCCCAAGATCGGATGGCCGGGCGGACGAGAAATATTCAATCTCATTATCCGCGACGCGAATGGCGCAACCCTGAATTGGGGTGCAGCCACTTTCGCAGCGCCAAAGCGAGCGCTCATGACCAGCGTGAAGCCGGCCGTTGACGTTTATAAACGCGGTGAAACGTTAAGCGCGGTCTTACGCGCGACTGGTAATCTCGCTGGCTTGCAAATGCGAATGGAAGTGGCTGACGATCTCGGACGCCTGCTCACTACGATTTCGACTCCTGCAAGGGGTGAACGCACACTCACGTATTCGTTGCAGGATTTTATTGGCAAGCTTGCGTTCGTAACCGGTGAGTTGATCGACGAACACGGCGCAATCGTAGACCAGGTGCGAGCCAATCCCATAATGGTTGTCCAGGATACCCGGCGTGCCAAAGAGTACACCGCTCTGGTCTCATTTGGTGGGACAAAATACTATCTACAGGACGCGCAAATGAGGATGGTGCGCGCAGCGTCTGCTGATACGGGCTTTACCTGGGGCGGCGACGTCGACAACTCCCTGAACATTCCGCGTGGAACCTTCGGCGTTTATTGGTACGACCGTGGCCCAACCACGCCGCAAGCAATGGAACATGCGATTGCCGAATATCAGCGAACGGGAGACTTCGACGCAATTGGTTATCTAACCAAAAAAGAGCTCTTTAAACGCACTGGCGACAAATTATTTCTCAGACGCACTCCGTCTTTCAACGATCCCGTTTTTATTAAATCGCTTTCCGACATAGTACGTGCCTCGGCTCGTAACAAAGCTCGATATAACATGGATTATTACTTCATCGGAGACGAAGGTTCGCTAACTTCCTATGGTGACGCCGTCGACTTCGACTGGAGCCCACAAGCGCTAGCAGATTTTCGAGTTTGGCTCAAACAACAATATCAAACACTCAACAATCTGAATTCCGAGTGGCGCACAAGTTTCACAGATTGGAATTCCGTCGTTCCCTATACAACCGAAGAAGCCAGAAAGAGCCGTAGTTTCGCCCCTTGGGCCGATCACCGAACGTTCATGGAGATCACATTCGCTCAGACATATCGTGCTGTTCGTGACGCGGTCATCGAGGGCGACGAAGCAGCGCACGTCGCACTGTCGGGCACCCAAGCAACGAACGCATACGATGGCGCAGACTGGGCGCGTCTCGATCGAGTGATCGACGATTTCCTTTCATATGACGGTGGCAACCAGTGGGATATGCATCGTTCCTTCGCCAAGCCTGATGCGATGATTGGCTTTTGGACTGGTTATGGTTCACATGGTCTCGCGGTACAGAATGCCATCTGGAC
>JBHEMC010000035.1:0-40297 GCA_046262775.1 Pyrinomonadaceae bacterium
TGCTAGCGATATTCGTACGTGTACATGTCAAGGAATCTGAGGTTTGGAAAAAGACACGCCATGAAACTTGGAGCCAGCTCGGCCGCGGCATAGCGTCTCACTGGAGGTTATTTATCTATCTCGTGCTGTTGATGATGATGATGAATTTCGTCTCACACGGAACGCAGGATCTCTATCCCACACTGTTGAAGCGTCAGTGGCGGTTTAGCCCGCAAAGGGTGGCGGCCGTTACAGCGATATCAATGGTTGGCGCCATTGCAGGTGGGATCGTGTTTGGACTGATGTCGGACCGGTGGGGCAGAAAACGTTCGATGATGCTTGCGCTTGTTTGTGCGATCCTGGTTATTCCATTGTGGGCATTTGCTCCATCTTTGGGACTACTGATTTTAGGTGGTTTCCTGATGCAGTTTATGGTTCAGGGAGCATGGGGTGTCATTCCTGCTCACCTAACTGAGTTATCTCCCGATTCAGTGCGAGGATTTATGCCTGGTTTTGCATATCAATGCGGTGTCCTGCTCGCAGGGTCTGTTGCCTATATTGAAGCAATATTTGCTCGACCAAATTCTTACGCACTTCCGATGGCACTAACCGCAGTAACCGTCTTCTCGGGCGCAATAGTAGCCGTCGCGACTGGACGCGAAAAACATGGCGTTCATTTTGGTAGTGACATCACACCCACAGCAGCCGTACCGGAATGACAAAAATGGCTGGATACTCTGAAACTCCTTTACCGGAAAGACTGGGGACAAAGGCGGCTTTCGCATCGGGATTGTTAATGAGCCAAAGAATTTCCGGTCGCAACTCGGTCAACTTCTTCCGAATGCCAGTTTCGTCACTCGTCTAACAAAGCCGCTGGACATCGTTCTACTTTTTGTTGGAAGCGAAAGTACTCTTCGCAAACGATTTTCTGAGCTCGCGGCGAAGCTTTCTGCCTCAGGAATCTTGTGGGTCGCATGGCCGAAGAAGAGTTCAGGAGTTGCGACAGAACTTTCATTCGATGTTGTGCAGCGCCTCGGTCTTTCCGCCGGACTCGTGGACGTAAAAATCTGCGCCGCTGAAGAAGTGTGGTCAGGCTTGAAGTTTGTGTATCCTCTAAGAGACAGGGAAAGCCGTTGATGCTCGAAGGATTTCCACAGATTCTGAGGAAATCTGTGTGGAAATCACAGCGGAAACTTTTACAAACGTGTTACAAGCACACATTTATGGCACTTTGCACACGTGAGCGGCGTACGCGAAAAGCGTTTATCATGAGTAACTTGAGTGTGGAAGGGAACGAGTAGTGCACAAAAATGAAGATTACATACCACTGTGACGTTCAGTAAGCAGGCAATTAGGTGACCGGCCGACCCTCGGGTGATGGGATCGGTTGTCATCGAATTGTCGTAGACAACGCGCAAGGTCGTTACGACAACAGCATTACTTCTCTTACCGAACGCTCGCGCCACACAATCAGTTGAACGAATAGTTGGCTGATGACCCGCTTCAGCCTTTGACGCGGATTGAGTAATTACGGTAATAGTGGTGGCCAAATCTTCCCTCAGTCTCGGAGAGCGGCTTCGGTCCTGTGATTTCGCCAGCAGTGTTTTGCTGAACCGTTTTCGATTGAACCAAAACGAAACGATAGCTTGTTTGTACAACCAAACATACGGCGAACAGTTTCTAGAGCTCCCGAGCCCAAATAAATTTCTAGTGATTCGCATTCACGTGGCGCAATTCAACGCTTTGTTGCATTGAAAACTTCGTCGCCGATTAACTGCTTAATCCTTCTATGTTCTCGAAACAGAGATGTTTGCAACGACGGAAAAGAAAAATTATGCAATCAAAAAAATGCCTTTTTTTCAAATCAAAAGTTGGACCAGCCAACTGTGAAAAAGGTGTTGCAAAAAATTCTTCGATCACTATAATGCGAATCCCTCGCTGAGCGATTGATTGCCATTACAGATAAATCAGCGGCCTGTTTTTGATTACGTAAGAAGGTTTACTCGCACTCATATTTTGTCTCGCAATTGCCCGGAAGCCTGCTGCGATAATCTGACTCAGGAAAAAGAGGATGCGACAAGTGAGGTGTCGCTCACGGCAATCTAGGCGATTGTTTTAGCACCTTCGCCAAACAATAATCTCAATGTAGCTTTGCCTGATCGGTGAGTTTTGCGAACCGCGAAGGTGACGTGTCTCTTGAGAACAAATCGCGTGCGAGAGGCTTGTTGTAAACGGAGTTGGAAAATGAGAGAAGCGTTGCCCCCCGATTTGAAGTTGTGTCCGATTTGTACCCAGGAACTGCCGATAAGCGAATTTGGAATCTGTCGCGCGCGAAAGGACGGTCGCAATCTATATTGCAAGAGTTGTATTCGCACTAAAGTCACTCAAAGCCGTCGTGCGTTGAAAGAATACAAAACAGCACGAAAGCGCCTCGTAGCGGAGCATATTGAGGTCGCAGACTTGTTAAGTTCAGATTCGTCAGGTGTTAACCATTACTCCTCGCGAGCGGTGAGCAAGCTCTCGCCGGTGGAACGCGTGCGCGATGCGATTCGAAAAGGAGCACGCACGCAAAAGGAAATTGCCCAGGAGACGAAGCTCGGCAAGGATGAAATAGGTGATGCACTCGCCAACCTGCTGCTCTGGACTCGCGAGATCAGGACGAGCATTGTCGATGCTAATCGAGAATATTTTTTGAATGAAGTTAGCGAAGCTAAACTGATCGGCGACGATGGTCCACGACTTCCTGCCCGAAAGCGTGATGTGGCGAGCTCGTTCAGCTGTTTGCAGGGGTTAATGCCCGGCAAGAATCCGGAAGGTGAACCGGAGAAGATCGGCGGCTGGGTGGCAGCTTAGCCGCCGATCGAACTATTGCGACTGCTGAGCGAAAGCCTCGAGCACCTCACTCGCATGCTCATCTGGTTTTACTTTCTCGAAGACTTTTTTGATTTTGCCCTTCTCATCAATCAAGAACGTCGTTCGATGAACGCCCATGTACTTTCTTCCCATAAACTTTTTTTCACCGTAAACACCATACGCCTCGGAAATTGCGTGATCAGTATCGGCAAGCAAGATGAACGGCAGGTTGTATTTCGCAGCAAATTTTTTGTGAGATGTTTCGCTGTCAGGCGAGACTCCAAGGACCGCGATTCCCTGTTTCTTAAACTTCGCAAATGAATCCCTGAATGCACACGCTTCCTTCGTACAGCCTGGTGTATCGTCCTTCGGATAAAAATAAAGCACCACTTTTTGACCTCGAAAATCTGCGAGGCTTACAGCTTCGCCTTCAGCATTCTTCGTCTTGAAAGCGGGCGCGGTTGTTCCTTCTTTCTGCATGTTAATTTCCCCGGAATTGGATTCAATCTAAAATTCAATGTAGATTAAGCTTTTTCCAGATTATATGACCAGAACCCCAAGGAAAAAAATTGCGAAGATGAATTACTGGATAGTAAAACAGGAGCCTGAGACCTATTCATGGGACGATTTTGTTAAGGAAGGCCGAACTGATTGGACCGGCGTCAGAAATTATCAGGCCCGTAACAATCTGCGCGAGATGAAAAATAGGGATCGCGTGCTCTTCTATCACTCAGGAAAAGATAAGGCTGTTGTCGGACTGGCGGAGGTGGTTAAGAGTGCGTACCCCGATTTGACAGCCGACGATGGACAATGGGTTGCAGTAGATCTTAAACCTGTGAAAGCGTTGGCGTCGGCCGTGCCGCTGGCTGCAATCAGGTACGACAAACGCCTAAGCCAACTGCCCCTCATCAGACAATCGCAGTTATCAGTGATGCGTCTAACGAAAGATGAGTTTGACGTGATACTCTCGATGGGCAGGAGTGAAGGAAGGAAAAAGACGAAAGGACCGAAACGATAAATGTTCAAGCAAATTGACTACACGATGGTTGTCGTTTCTGACATGCAGCGCTCAGTAGAGTTTTATCGCGACAAATTAGGAATACCCCTTCGATTTCAGTCGCCGGACTGGACAGAGTTTGAAACGGGCGCGACAACGCTGGCTTTACATGGAGGTGGCGTTCGGCGGGAATATCAGGACACCGGCGATCAATCGAAGACTGCGGGTGCATGCTCCATTGGGTTCAATGTCGCAGACGTCGACACGACGTATCAGGAACTACAGGCGAAAGGCATTCGATTTGTTATGCCACCAACGCAACGCGAAGGCGAGGGCATCAAGTTGACCGTTTGTTTAGATCCTGATGGTTTACCAATCTCATTTGCTCAAATGATGGGCCAAAGCGCTTCGAGTTAGCCTGGATTCCATTGCGCCGCCTGACATTGCGAACCCGGCATCTCTATGCGCCGGCGTCACCCTGGTAATATTGACTATTTAGCACGTTAAAGATAACGAAAATCACAGCGATGCACAGTTCACAAACACAGCAGGCGCACAACGTGCCCGTCAGAATCGTGCAAAGAACAAAAACTGCATACAGATTAGTCAAATTGTTGGTCGGTCAATTCGGGCTGGGGTTGCTGAATCCAGCAGCCGCGGATAAACAGTAAACAACGGCTCGGGCCCAGGTACCCGCTCTTCGTCCAAACTCGACTTCATCTCCAACGCATTCACAACGGCCTGACCGCGAAAGTGGTTGTTCGCAATCACATAGGTCTCATTCGTATGTTTCGCCACTTCCCTTATACGCGTAATCCATGGGTCCAACTCCTCGACGGAATAAAGATAGTTATACCGTTCATCACGCGGTGCCGACTCGCGAAACCAGCTTTGATAATTCCTTCCGTGTAATCGCACGTAGCCAACATGCGACGTGGTTAAGGCGGCTGGTTTAATCGAGTGCGAAAAGAGCGGCTGGTCGATGTTGCAAACGCCGACACCCAGCCTTTCCAGCCATTCATACATTACAGGCGTGTTCCATGAACCGTGTCGCACTTCAAGTACAAGCGGATAATCTTTGAATCGGCTTAACAACTCGGACAAATACAAACGATCTTCAGCGGTGTTTTTGAAAGACCACGGAAACTGGATCAACAGAGCCCCCAATCGGCCCGATGCGGCGATTGGGTCTATTCCATCACGGAAATCTGTCTCGTCAATTGTCGTAGCTTTGCCGCGCTCGTGAGTAAATACACGATTCAGTTTCGCGGTGAAACGGAATTTCGGATTACCGCTAACTCTGGTGACCCATGCCTTGGCAGTTTTAGGGGAGGGAGGACGATAGAAGCTGCTGTTGATTTCGATTGTATCGAAGAATTTCGAGAGATATTCGAGAGGATCAAACTTAGGTCCCGGCTTGTGCGGATAAACGATATCTTCCCAGTCTTTGTATGACCATCCGGCGGGACCGATGCGTATCATGGTGTTTGCCACGTTGGTGCGGTTGACAGGCTGCCTAGTTGGGGTCCGGTGGTTGCTCAAGGTCGGGAATCCGCGCGATCCGCGCGGGCGACAGTGGTTTTAATTTCAGCTGCTCGATTATAAATCTGACGCGATCCTGTCGTGCTTTCGCATTCAACGCATGCGGAGCGTCATAAATTTCCAGCCGTTTAGGATCGCTTACCACCTTCTCGTACTCTCGCGCTCTTTCAGGCGTCAGAAACTTTTCCTGACTTGCGTACTGCAGAAAAACAAAAGCCGGCGCTGCATGGGAGACATACTTGCCTTCGTCTAACCAGGCGTACTTGGCTATGAATGCATCGAATTTCTCCGGACCTACTTTTTGTCGATATTCCTGATATTCCTTGGATTTCAAGTCGACCTCGTCTGACATGGGACCGGCCATCAGCACATAAGCTTTGGGTCGACGATCCACACCGCTCAGAATGCCGCCTACCATGGCATTGTAGCTGTGTCCGACATAGGCCAATCGTTTGGGATCCACGTCTGCGCGTTCAAGCAACAGATCGACACCGCGTCGCATATCGACCACCGCCTGCACCAGATCGATAGTTTGCTGTTCATTGAGCGGCTCCGTGCTAACCGCATGTCCTGGGCGGGCAATGGGTCCGTCAGTCAATAAGGACACAACTCCGGCATCAGCGAGTGCGATCGCTTCATCGAGGAACTCCTTTCGATTACGCATTGGTGAGTTTTCCCAATACCAATGGCCCCAAACAATTCCGGCGAAGGGTCCTTTCCCCTTGGCAGGCACCACGAGGTAAGCAGGTACGACGCCGCCTTTTGGACTGGCGTAGGTAATATCGTAAATGTTTGCGCCCTCGCGCCTCTCATTACCGACTGTCTTCAAATTAAGTGACGCACTCCTGTCGTAGTCAAAGTGACTTGTCCAATTTGGATTCTGTCCGCATAATTTTGCGGGAAGGAACAATGCAACGAGGAAAAGTGCGCATAGAAGGAAGGTTCGCATCATGGCGTAATCCTTTGTTTCTGAGGTACATCTCCAAAGTGAATTCAACAGCTTTAATCATACAGTGCAGTTCGCATTGGACGTTTGACCTCAATTGTAATTGTGCACGTGCGGTTATGGATTCCGCGCTGTAAATTATGTCATCTTGTCTGAACTCTTAACACCCTTCGTTTGCAGTTTCATGTTATACGATTGTTACGTTTGAAGTCGTATCGGTTCACGTTCTGCAGCAATGAAAAAGGAAGGAGGTAATATGCGTCTCACTGAGATGGTTTCGTGTTCCGGTTGAGCGGCGAAGCTTAGCCCGAGCTTACTCGCTCAAGTTTTGAGCGGGCTGCCTAAACAACCTCATGACCCAAACTTGATTGTTGGCTTTGAAACGGCCGACGACGCGGGAGTCTATCGTCTCAGGGATGACCTCGCCCTTGTGCAAACACTCGACTTTTTCACTCCAATTGTCGATGACCCATATGATTACGGGCGCATTGCTGCCCTAAACTCAATCAACGACGTGTGGGCAATGGCGGGAACGCCAATTACCGCAATGGCTATTACCTGTTTCCCTAAAAAGGGAGTTGATCTGGCAATTCTGGGTGAAATGATGCGCGGTGGAATTGAAACGCTGAACAAGTTCAACGTAACGTTGATTGGCGGCCACAGCGTTGATAACGAACAAATTATGTTTGGTTATTCGGTTACCGGCATCATCGATCCCAATCAGGTAGCGGTGAATGCAGGAGCACGCTCCGGAGACTCGATTATTCTGACGAAGCCGATTGGCACCGGAATCATTGCAACTGCAATTAAGCGAGGTAGCGCCGATCAATCGATAGTTAACGCTTCAGTGGAGACGATGTTAACGCCTGGTAAGTATGCTGCAGAGGCAATGCGCGAATTCGGAGTGAAAGGTGCGACTGACGTAACCGGTTTTGCGCTGATTGGACATGCGTGGGAGCTCGCATGCGCTAGCCGAGTAACTCTGGATATCGACGCTGCGGCTGTTCCATTGCTGGCTGGCGCAGTTGAACTTGCAGCAGCGGGTATTTTAACCAGTGGTGACAAGACGAACAGAGACTACATTGGTGCCGATATCAGAATTGCACCGTCAGTTGATCAGAACCTCGTAAAATTGTTTTTTGATCCGCAAACAGCCGGAGGAATGTTGATTGCTGTCTCAGAGGAGAGAGCAAAAGCATTATTGCAGCAGTTAAGAGAGCATTACCCCTCGGCGGCCATAATCGGGCGAGCTAAACAGCGTGGCCAATACGCAATCGAGCTGCAATAGCGCAAAAGGAGTAAAACCAAAAACAGCCAAGTCGCTGGTTCAGCCTTGTTAGAGCGGGTATTATGTTTGCTCCCCATGGATCTCATCATGGTCTCTAGTGCTCGCGAAATTTCAGAAACACAAACGGCGTCGCTGATCGACTTGTACCAACAGGTTCGGGCGCGAACTATGTACGTTGTCGCGCCGCTTGAAATTGAAGATTACGTTATCCAAACGGCCGATTTTATGAGCCCGCCACGATGGCATCTTGGCCATACGTCGTGGTTCTTCGAAACTCTTCTGCAAGCACATCGACCCGGCTACCAGATCTATTCGGAGCAGTACCTCTTCTATTTCAACTCCTACTACGAGGGATTTGGTCCACGCATTGACCGGCCAAAAAGAGGCACCAGGTCACGTCCAACCGTCAAAGAGACCGTAGCTTATCGACGTTACATCGATGAACAAATGACCGATTTCTTAACCGAACTCGACGATCAATCCGGCCGCCTGCCTGCGTTAGTAAGATTGGGTCTTGAACACGAGATGCAGCACCAGGAGTTGTTGGTCTACGACATCAAGCACCTCCTATGTGACCAGTTTGACGCACAAATGAACGTAGCACCCTCGCCAGTCGCGAATCCGAAGGGAATGGCGGAACTCAAGGGCGGTGTATTCTGGTTAGGTGCAGATACAAACAGGAAGCAATTTACTTTCGACAATGAAAAGCCTCGACACCAGGTATTCCTACAGGACTACGCACTAGATCGGGCGCCCGTCACGAACGGGGATTACCTCGAGTTTATCCGTGATGGAGGATATCAAGACTTTCGCTGGTGGTTTTCAGAGGGTTGGGAGACCGTTAACCGTGAAAACTGGGTCGGACCCCTTTATTGGGAACTGCGCGATGGTCAGTGGCTGATTCGCGATTTTGCTGGATTGCATGCAGTTGAGGAGAAATCGACTGAACCCGTCACACATGTCAGCTACTACGAAGCCTCTGCATATGCAAAGTGGATCGGAAGGCGCTTGCCGACAGAGGCGGAATGGGAGAAAGCAGCATGCGGAGACGATCGGGAGTTCCCCTGGGCCAATGAGTCACCGGATGAGTCCAGAGCAAATTTATTTGAGAATGGGCTGTGGTCTGTTGCTGCGGTTGGCTCATTGCCTTCGAGTACGACTCCAGAAGGCTGCCAACAGATGATTGGCGATGTTTGGGAGTGGACCACATCCGACTACGTGCCTTATCCGGGTTTCAAATCAGAATTCGACGAATACAACGACAAATGGTTCGTCAATCAGAAGGTGTTACGCGGCGGATCGTTTGCGACACCACGATTGCACATCCGGTCGACCTATCGAAACTTCTTTCATGCACATGAACGTTGGATGATTTCCGGCTTTCGCTGCGCGAAAGATATTTAGCCTTTACAGTACGTAACAATCAGAAACATTCGACGACCAAGTCCTTGCTGAATATTTTGTAGCTCTGTCCGCTTATTGCTGTGGATGGTCGGGCCCCAAGGTACTTAACGCCGCAAGCATTTGCAGTTCCACATTGCCTGTATGATTCCGATTACAATTCGATGTGACTCGTGGAACAATTTGAAGGGCCCAACAGGCGCCGTCAATCAATGTTAAGGCAAGGGCGTCCGTCAGACGCCAATTGACCGCAAGACTGCATGTAAGAATGCTTCGGTGCAGCTTGCACGAAGAAGGCGTCTGCTCATCATCCAGGTTTTTTCGAACATCGGGAACACCCGCCGCATTGTTTGTTCAGTCAAAGGAGAGAACCAATGTCTACAAAGATTGTCACGTTCCGTTTAGGACTGGCAGCATCAGTCATTTGCCTGCTGGCTATTCCTGTACTCAGCCAAAGTCAATCTGGCACAGCCGGCGCACACGATGCGGCAAGTAGGACGAACACCACGAGTTCTAATCCGGCTCCTAACCCGAAATACACCACCCCTCGGTCAACTCTTAACGAGGCGTACGGAGCGAAAATCGCGGAGTACACCACCGAGAAGTACTTCTTGACCGAACTGGTCGACCACTTGCCCGCTTCTGACAAGATTCCTTCTCCCGACAAGGTTCTCGGTTATGCGATCGGCACGCCAAATAAACTGACGCACACTGCAGATATGTATCGCTACTATCGCGAGCTCGCTGCTGCAAGTCCACGTGTACGGGTGTTTGTGGCACCCGAGAAGAGCGAAGAAGGACGCGAGCAGATGTTAGTACTCGTCAGCGATGAAGCAAATCTAGCGCGCTTGGATCGGTACAAGGAGATCACTGCGAAACTGGCGGATCCCCGAAAGATAAGTGAAACGGAAGCACGACAACTTGTCGGCGAAGGCAAGCCGTTTTATTGGGCCTCGGGCTCTATCCATTCGACTGAAACCGGTTCACCTGAAATGCTGATGGAGCTTGCGTTTCGCCTGGCCGTCGAAGATTCCCCATTCATTGAAGCCATTCGCAAGAACGTAATTGTGATGATCACGCCGGCCCTTGAGGTAGATGGAAGAGATCGAATGGTCGATTTGTACAACTACCGGAAGGCAAATCCGGGCAAACCGGTGCCGCCTCTCGTGTACTGGGGGAAGTATGTCGCACATGATAACAACAGAGATGGCCTCGGTCTGGCCCTGGCACTCACTCGGAATCAGATGCGAACATTCCTGGATTACCATCCCACGATTCTTCACGACCTGCACGAATCAGTACCCTATCTTTACACGATGACGGGAACTGGTCCGTACAACGCCTGGCTCGACCCTCTTGCGATCGACGAGTTTCAATTGCTTGCCTATCACGAGATAGAAGAGATGACTAAGCGCGGTGTTCCCGGGATCTGGACGCATGGATTCTACGACGGTTGGGCGCCCAACTACATGCTTTACATCGCGACCGGCGGCAATGCAATCGGCCGTTTTTATGAGACATTCGGCAACGGTGGCGCTGACACCCGCGAACGCACGCTTGGCCCAAACGATACGCAGCGTCTCTGGTACCGACCGAATCCTCCAATGCCGCGAGTCAATTGGTCGATGCGTAACAACATCAACATACAACAATCGGCATTGCTGTTTGCGATGAACTTCGTTGCGAACAACACCGAGCGATTTCTCAACAACTTCTACGTCAAAAGCAGACGCGCCGTTGACAAGGCTTCAAACGAAGGTCCCGCAGCTTACATTGTTCCTGGTGACACGACTCGGCCCGTCGAAGCCGCGGACATGGTGAACCTGATGCGCAGCCGTGGCATTGAAGTACAAGTTGCGGACAAGGAGTTCACCGTCAAGGATCAAAAATATCCCACCGGGTCATACATCATTCGAATGGACCAGCCATACTCGCGCATGGCTGACATGTTGCTCGACACGCAGTACTACAACACGAGCGATCCTGCGCCCTACGACGATACAGGTTGGACTATCGGCGCGATGCGGAACGTCAAAACCGTTCGTGTGACGGATAAAAGCATCCTCTCAGTACCCATGACCTTGTTGACTATGGATGCGAAGGTGAAGGGTCAACTCTCTAGTTCTTCGAAGGCGGTGGCATTCATCATCAATCACAATGCCGACAACACTCTTGCAACGCTTAAATTCAAGCTTAAGGACATTAAAATTGGGGCAGCGGAAGATACTTTCAAGATAGGCGACCGCCAGTACAATGCCGGTTCCTTTATCGTCAAAAGCGAAGGCAATCCAGCTGACCTGAAAAATCGACTGGAGTCAGCTGTAACTGAACTTGGGCTGAAAGCGGAAGGCGTTGAGAAGTTGCCGGAAGTAAAGACTCACGAATTGGCCGCGCCACGGATAGCTATCATTCACACATGGACTAACACTCAAAACGACGGTTGGTTTCGTGTTGAGTTCGACCGATTGCAAATCCCGTATACATACATTTCGGTGCACGTCCTCCGCGATACGCCGAACTTGCGCGATAAATATGATGTTCTGATCTTTCCTCCAGTGGGAGGTTCGGCACAATCGATTGTAAACGGCATGCCGATGCGCGGCGATCCAATTCCCTGGAAAGGCTCGCCATTAACACCGAGCATGGCACAGTCGCCCGATCAAACCGACGACATGAGAGGTGGCATTGGCCTGTCGGGAGTTACAAACCTGCAGAAATTTCTGGATGATGGTGGTCTCTTCATCACGATCGGTGGTGTCGGGCAGGTACCCATTGATTACGGCATCACGAGCGGTGTGACCATTCAACAGTCAGAAAAATTGCAGGCACGTGGGTCTATTTACAATGCCGTTTTTGCAGATCGAAAGAGTCCAATTGCCTACGGCTATGCTGAAGGACTGCCAATCTATTTCAATCAGGCTCCGTTGTTTCAGGTTGCTGCCGGTGGTGGTGGCGGTTTCGGCGGTGGAGGCGGCCGCGCTGCACAAGCTGCTAATCGCGCCTCTGGTCGCGGTGGAGTAAACGATCCGGATGTGGTGCAGGGTATGCCGCAGCCAAAACGTGTCGAACCAGGCGATCGATCGGCGGCCGATGATGCAAACGCAGATCAGCGAGAGAGTCCATTCTTCGTGCCACCGCAGATGCGGCCGCGTGTTGTGATGCGATTTGGCTCCGATGAAAAGAGCCTGTTGGTGAGCGGCATGCTTGCCGGAGGGTCAGAATTAATAAACAAGCCGGCAGTAGTAGATGTCCCGGTTGGTCGTGGGCATGTGGTGATGTTTGCGACGAATCCGATGTGGCGCCATCAAACGCAAGGAGAATTTTTTCTGCTGTTCAATGCGGCATTGAATTTTGACAATCTTGGTGTGGGTAGAACTGAACCGCGGGCACCAGAACAGCGAACCGCTGCAGAAAACGTTCAATAACTACTAGGGATAGCTCAAAGCGAGTTGGAAGTTTGTCATTCAGGATGGTGGCTTCCTTTGATGATCATTCGCAACACAGAATCTTGAACAGACATGCCGACTCTGCTAAGTGACATTGAAACTCGGGTGCTCGGATCGCTCATTGAGAAGCAGGTCACGACACCCGAGTATTACCCACTTACCCTAAACGCACTAACGCTCGCCTGTAATCAGAAGAACAATCGCAATCCAGTGACATCATACTCTGAACAGCAGGTCTCAGAAGCGCTGGAGAGTTTGCGGGAAAAAAACCTCGCATACATTTTTTATGGAAGCACGAGCCGCGTACCGAAATATAAACACGTGATGCCCGAAGTGATGCACTTGAGTCAGGCGGAATTGGCAGTGATGTGCGTGCTGATGTTGCGTGGTCCTCAAACACCGGGAGAGTTGCGAGGCAGTGGTTCGAGGCTTTACGAGTTCACCGGACTCGAGGACGTTGAGCAAACATTGAACGCTTTGATGGCGCGGGAAGCGGAGCCGTTGGTAACTCGCCTACCTCGCCAGGCTGGTCAAAAAGAGGTTCGGTTTGCTCATTTGTTGGCAGGTCCGCTTTCAATTGAGTCGGCGATGGAGCAGCCGTCCGTGCGACGAACTCCGGCGCAACCGGATCGAATTGCAAGGATGGAGGAGGAAGTCAGTACGTTGAAAACTCAGGTCGATGAGTTGACAAAGCAGTTCGAACAGTTTAGACGACAATTTGAATGACGAAATTCCCAGGTTGGGAAGGACAGAGCGCAGCGCCGCCTTCATCGGCAGGCTGCATCACAATAAACTAAACATTTTGCGCAATGCAGTTCCAGCGCCTGCGTTGATGATTCGTTCTCGTTCACACCGTGGCCTTTAGGATCGCCCTACCGTTGTTTCATGCTTGGGTCCGTGATTCAGCTATGCAATCCAGCGATCTCCGCAGTATACTGTTTCTCCCTTATGAATATAGAAATTTTTCATCCGGCAGTCGCTCGCTGGTTTGCGCGTAGCTTTCCTGAACCGACTCAAGCACAGACGGCGGCATGGCCCGCTATCAAAGAGCATCAACACACGCTGATCTCTGCACCAACAGGATCGGGCAAAACTCTTGCAGCATTTCTCGCAGCAATTGACGATCTGGTTCGGCTGGGTATCGACGGAAAACTCGACGACACCACTCACGTCGTTTACGTCTCTCCACTTAAAGCCTTAAGCAACGATATCCAACGCAATTTGCAACTGCCACTGGCAGGCATCCAGGCCGAACTCCGCACGCTCGGTCTTCCCGAAGTGAACATCCGTACGCTCGTTCGGACTGGAGATACGCCGGCCGCAGAACGCACTGCAATGACGAAGCGACCGCCACACATCGTTGTGACCACTCCCGAGTCGCTCTACATTCTTCTTACCAGCGACGGCGGCCGTCGCATGCTGGAAACTACACGCACGCTGATCGTGGACGAGATTCATGCGATGGTCGGCAACAAACGCGGCTCACACCTCGCTCTTTCAATCGAGCGCCTTGAGGAGTTGGTCGCTAAAAAGCGTGGTTGCCACGCGGACGAAATAGCCCCAATCAACAAATCTTTGGTTCGCATCGGACTATCGGCCACACAAAAACCGATCGAGGAAGTTGCGCGGTTTCTCGTAGGCAATCAAAACATCAGTTGTGACAACGTGCCTGCCTGCACAATCGTCGATACGGGACATGCCCGCCAACTTGATCTGGCGATTGAATTACCTGAATCACCCTTGCAAGCCGTTATGTCCGGGGAAGTTTGGGAGGAACTCTACGACCGACTTGGCCAACTGATTCGTCAGCACAAGACGACGCTCGTCTTCGTTAATACCCGCCGGTTGGCGGAACGTGTCGCGCGTCACCTTGGCGAACGAATCGGTAACGAAAACATCGCAGCGCATCATGGCAGTCTGGCAAGAGAACAAAGACTCACCGCTGAGCAGCGACTGAAGGCCGGTGAACTGAGTGCACTTGTCGCGACGGCTTCGCTGGAGTTGGGTATTGACATTGGTGATGTGAATCTTGTTTGCCAGCTCGGCTCCACTCGTTCAATCGCGAGCTTTCTGCAACGCGTTGGACGGTCCAATCACACGGTCGCCGGTTTTCCAAAGGGAAGAATCTTTCCCTTATCCCGAGATGAGTTAGTGGAATGTGCCGCTATTATCGATTCAGTTCGACGAGGCGAATTGGATCAACTGCAGATTCCCGAACAGCCTCTGGATATATTGGCGCAACAGATGGTCGCTGCAGTTGCACCTGAGGAGTGGACCGAAAACGCACTCTTCGCGATGATTCGGCGCGCCTATCCCTATCGCAACTTGACCCGTGAACAGTTTGATTCAGTTGTGCGCATGTTGGCGGAAGGTTTTTCTACCAAGCGAGGCAGAAGGTCCGCATATTTGCATCACGACGCAGTCAACCAACGATTGCGGGGGCGACGCAGCGCGCGCCTGGCAGCCATTACTTCCGGCGGTGCCATTCCTGACACCGCAGATTACGCAGTCGTACTCGAACCAAACGATCTCGTCATCGGCACAGTCAACGAAGATTTCGCAATTGAGAGTTTGCAGGGTGACATTTTCCAACTCGGAAATACGTCGTGGCGTGTATTACGAGTTGAGCAGGGAAGAGTGCGCGTAGAAGATGCACATGGGCAGCCGCCGTCAATTCCATTCTGGCTCGGCGAAGCCCCGGCGCGAACACAGGAGCTGTCAGTCTCAGTGTCGCGTTTGCGCGAAGAGATTTCGAACAGAATCATTCAGAACGACCACGACGGCGAAACCGAAAAGCGCCTGGATCTTGATCCGGCGATCAACTGGTTAACGATCGATGTGGGAATATCGCGCGCTGCTGCCGAACAGATTGTCGAATATCTCGCGGGCGCAAAACTCGTATTGGGCGTAATGCCGTCTCAAGAAAATCTGGTGCTGGAGAGATTTTTCGACGACAGCGGCAGTATGCAGCTCGTTCTTCATGCGCCTTTCGGAAGCAGACTGAACCGCGCGTGGGGATTGGCATTGCGCAAGAGGTTCTGTCGCAAGTTCAACTTTGAATTGCAGGCAGCAGCAACCGAAGATGCCATCGTATTGTCGCTTGGCCCCACCCATAGTTTCCCACTCGAGGACGTTTTTCATTATTTGAATTCAAGAACTGTGCGACAGCTCTTGTGTCAGGCTTTGCTCGCTGCGCCAATGTGGAATATTCGGTGGCGTTGGAATGTCACTCGTGCGCTGGCCGTGCTGAGGCGGCGTGGCGGCAGGAAAATACCGGCGCAACTGCAACGGATGGATGCCGAAGACCTGTTGACGTCGGTTTTTCCGGATCAAGTCGCGTGTGCTGAAAACCTCAGCGGCGAACGGGAGATTCCCGCGCACCCGCTCGTGGATCAAACCGTGAAAGATTGTTTGGAAGAAGCGATGGACATCGACGGCTTGGAAAAGTTGTTGACGTCCATCGAACGAAACGAAAAACGGTTGTTTGCCCGCGATGTAATCGAAGCCTCACCGCTTTCACAGGAGATTCTCAACGCGCGTCCGTACGCCTATCTTGATGATGCCCCGCTTGAAGAGAGACGAACGCGCGCAGTTTATCAGCGACGTTGGCTCGATCCGGAAACAGCGAGCGATCTCGGTAAGCTCGACCAGGCTGCTATCGATCGCGTACGCAGCGAGGCGTGGCCTGAGCCGCGTGATGCGGATGAGTTGCATGATGCCCTGGTGGAGCTTGGCTTCATTACGACTGAAGAGGGCGAACCATGGCAGGAATTTTTTAGGGAGCTGGTAAGTGAACAACGTGCAGCTGAATTGATTCTTCCACTCCAAACAGGACCGAAACATTTATGGGTTGCGGCAGAACGCCTGCCTCAAATCGGCATTGTATATCCAACGGCGAGTTTACAACCGCCCATTGCGGCGCCTGAGAGCTTTGCTCGCGTAATTTGGATATTTGAAGACGCTTTGGCGGAAATTCTGCGCGGGCGCCTGGAAGGGGTTGGACCAGTAACAGTTTCTCAACTTACAGAGTCGTTTAGGCTGGGCAACCTCGAGATCGAGACTGGACTATTGAAGCTCGAAGCAGAAGGCTTCGTAATTCGCGGAAAGTTCACGCCCGCCTCCACCGAAACCGAATGGTGCGCACGTCGTCTACTGGCGCGTATACATAGCTACACATTGAACCGATTGCGTCAGGAAATCGAACCGGTCTCAACTGCCGATTTCGTGCGTTTTCTTTTGGCGTGGCAAAAACTTGCCCCGGAGCATCAGTTGGAAGGCCCGGATAGCGTCCGTGCCATCATCGAACAGTTGGAGGGCTTCGAAGCGCCGGCTGCTTCATGGGAAGGCGAATTATTGCCGAGTCGAATGGTGGAATACGACCCTGGCTGGTTAGACGCGCTATGTTTGTCGGGAGAAGTTGTTTGGGCACGGCTTACGCCGCCGGTGCGGGCCTCGTCGGCTGAGGGCGAACGATCGCGCGGGTCTGCGCCAGTGCGGAACACCCCAATCGCGCTGTTGCGCCGGAAGAGCTTTGCTTTGTGGAGTTCAGCCTTCCCACAATTGAACGTCACAACGGCGCAACTTGAATACACGACCACGACACAATCGGTTTACGAATATCTGTCCCGGCATGGGGCATCATTTTTCACCGATATTGTTGAGGCCACTAAGCTTCTACGCAGTCAGGTTGAAGACTCGCTTGCGGAGCTCGTTGCTTCAGGAGTGGTTGTTTCCGACAGTTTTGGCGGCTTGCGTGCGCTGTTGACGCCGGGAAGCCGCAAGACGCATGCGGCAGCTCGTCGCAAGCACCGCCAACCTCTGTACGACATCGCGACTGCTGGTCGTTGGTCGATTCTTAGTCGTGCAGGCGCAGCACGCAACGCGGATACGATCGATCAGGACACAGTGGAGCAGGTCTGTCGCGTTTTGCTGAAGCGGTATGGAGTTGTGTTCAAGCGACTGCTTGAGCGTGAAGGAGTGGCGATTCCGTGGCGATTGTTACTGCGCATGTATCATCGACTGGAAGCGCGTGGTGAGATTCGCGGCGGTCGATTCGTCGGGGGAATCTCCGGCGAACAATTTGCCCTTCCGGAAGCTGTCGGAATGATGCGAGCTATGCGGCGCGAAACTGGCCAGGAAAGTCTGATTTCGATTAGCGCTGCTGACCCTCTGAACCTCGTCGGGATCGTTACTCAGGGAAACCGTGTCGCTTCGCACACTAGCAATCGAGTGCTGTTCGACAATGGGGTACCGATTGCGACCATGGAGTCAGGTGAAACTCGCTTCCTCACCGAGTTGAGTCGCACGATGGAATGGAAAGCAAAAAGTGCGTTAATGAGGAAAGCAGTGGCGCCCGCTTTACGCACTTATTTGCAGCGACCCGCCTAATCGGTTAATTGGCACGTGGCCGCTTCTTAGATGTTTTTCAGCGCCAGCACCTCTGTTGCAGGCGTTCTGTCACCAGTGCAACTAATCCTTCTCGGCGCCCGTAGATAGACGAGCTTGAACCCAAGCTTTCTGTATAGCCTCTCAATTCTTTTCGTTGCCTGATTCGAGAGGACCGCGGGCCCAGAGTGACGCGCAAGCCATTCCGCGGTATCGATTTGATCCTGCCAACTGAATCCGCCTTTTGCATATTGCGTGAATTCAACATCATACGGTGGATCCGCATAGACAAAATCTGTCGGGTGCAGCGTCAGTCGGTCGAAAGGCTTCGAAAGAAATTGCCATCGTGAAATCACTGGCTTGTATTCGCCAAAATCGCGCTGATAGTTAATTCTGCTGTACAACCCAAAGGGTACGTTGAACTCACCAGCGCGATTGAATCTGCACAGCCCGTTGTATCCTGTTCGATTAAGATAGTAGAAGAGCGACGCCGCCTCTTTCGTGGTGGATTTTCCGGTGCTTAGTAGCTCGTTAAAGCGTTCTCGGTATAGATAATAATGTGATGCGCTGTTTTCCATCTCCAACGAAATTGTTAGTCCACGCTTCAACCAGCGGTAAAAATTTATTAAGTGCGGATTTACATCGTTGAGAAGAGCACTCGCAGGCGATAGACCGAGCGCTACGGAGAGACCACCGCAGAACGGTTCAACCAAACGACAGCGGTCATGATTGCCCCAATAGGTGCGAAGATAGGGAAGTTGCCAGCGCTTTCCGCCCGCCCATTTGAGTGGTGGGGTTACGCCTGTTGTGCAAAAAAATTCCGTGGAAGTCACCTCGGCTTCTTGCTGGTCGAGTTCATAGGTCAGCCCGGGCATCAGGTCTGCCGTTACGGCAAGATTTCCGCTCTTTCTTGCCAGGCCGGTGCTTCCTGTGGGCACGCTTTTGATCCTCGCCGTTATACCATATCGTGTCACAGCGTTCGATAACGTACCGCCCTGTTGTATCACTTATCAGCAGAACGCCAGAAAATCAGGCAGCTGAAAGCCAACCAGTAAAGGCATAGTGATTGCTCTTTTGCTGGCGAGGGGGAGGTTACAAATGAAATCTAGTTACTCGAGTAAAAAATTGGGTGGGTATGTGCTGGCTTTCTTCGTACTTTTTGGCGTAGCAGCATTAGCAAGCACGAGCGTCCAGGCGCAATATCCATATGGATATCCTCAAAATCGAAGAGATCGCGATGATCGTCGCCGTGACCGGGATCGCGATCGGGACGACCGTTATCGACGCGATGATCGCTACGGTCGCAATGGGGGCTACGACCCGTACGGACGAAACGGCTATGACGTTTACCAGTTTGCACGGCAGCAGGGCTACAGCGACGGCCTCAACACAGGCGCCGCTGACGGACAGCGCGGACAGAGCTTTAACCCGCAACGTTCGCACTACTGGAAAGACGGTACAGATGGATACCGCGGATCTTATGGAAACAGGGGACAGTATAAGCAGATATTCCGAGATGCATTTGTTCAGGGCTACAGCGAAGGGTATCAGCGTTATGGCGGGTACAACCGCAATCGTAACGGCAGATACAGCAACGGCAGGTCGTTTCCGTTCCCCTGGTAAGTAAACTAGGCACCCATCGAAATGGACGTCGCGGCTTCTGAGGAAGTCGCGACGTTTTTCATTTCTTTCACCGCCGCTTGGACGATTCAACAGCCCAAAACTGGAATTCATGTCTGATTGCATCTTCATTACGGATACAGGTGTAACTATGAAATTAGCTCGACGAAAACAGCGTCAGCCGCTGTCAATCCTTACTCCGCGATCTTTCGGCAAGTCGGCTATGAATCCAGATGTTCATCAGTCGCCATTCGCTACGCCTGGAAACAAGGCATTAGCGGTGCGGGTCCTGGCTTCCCGACCAGTGCTCGTTGACACCAACAAATTAAGAACGGTTCTTTTGGAAGATTTGCTGCGGGTCGAACGTGCGACAGTGCGGGAGAGTGAGACTCATAGGTTCTGGCCCAGGTATGTACTTGACAAGTTCAACCGTGCGGACGTGATTACAGAAAGCAAGACTTCCCACTACGTTGTGGTCGACGATAGTCTAAAAAAACATTAGGCACAAAGCAGTAGGCGCGAGGCAGAAGAGTGCAGACGCTCCCCCGTGTGTCTACTGCCTATTGCTTTCTGCGGTTTCTGTGTTTTACAGCTCAAGAATTTCTCAACCACCTTCCGTATCGTGAACACGGTTATAGTTCAAGTAGTTCGGGCCCAGGGCCCGGTGTCCGACTTCACAAGAGAAGGAAAGTGGTGGTCGGGAGCCATTACCGCACAACTCTTATCGATCTGGGACGCCGGGCCATGGGCCTGAGCTACTTATTTGTCGAATTTTCCCGGTCCAGCCATGTTTTAAGTGGTGCGAAGTAGTCAATAATGGCGGTTGCGTCCATCTTCTCTTCACCGGTTATAGCTTTCAAAGCGTCGGGCCAAGGGCGACTCAATCCCATTTCCAACATAGCCTTTAATTTGTTGCCGGCCTTTTTGTTACCATAAATCGAACACTGATAAAGCGGCCCCGTAAACCCCGCCTCGCGACACAACGCTCGATGAAATTGGAACTGTAATATCGCCGCCAGAAAATATCGTGCGTATGGGGTATTTGCCGGCACGTGATACTTCGCTCCAGCATCGAAATCCTGCTCACTTCTTGGGGCTGGCGGAACAACACCCTGATACTTCTTCCGTAGATCCCACCAAGCTTTGTTGTAATCACGAGGTGCGATCTCACCCGAGAAAACTTTCCACCTCCACTGATCGACGAGATAGCCGAACGGTAAGAAAGCAACTTTATCGAGTGCCCGACTTAACAAAAATCCGATGTCTGATTGCGGATCCGGAACTTTATTGATAAGCCCGATCTGTTTCAGATAGGCAGGTGTGACTGACAAGGCAATCGTATCACCAATCGCTTCATGGAACGCGTCGTTTGCGCTATCACGGAAAAGAAACGGCTGACGCGAGTAGGCCATCTGATAATAGTTGTGGCCTAACTCATGATGCACTGTGGTGAAGTCTTCCTCATTTACCTGGATGCACATTTTTAGCCGCACATCCTTTTCAAAATCGATATCCCAGGCGCTGGCATGACATACCGCTTCGTGATCCTCGGGCTTCGTTAGCATGGACCTTTCCCAAAACGTCGAGGGTAGAGGATCAAAACCAAGTGAAGTAAAAAACGATTCGCCATAGCGCACCATCTCCTTGGGACTTGTGTTACGCAATCTGAGAATTTCAGTCAGATCGTAACCACGATCTCCAGTTGCAGGCGCGAGCAGCGGATAGATGTTGCTCCACGTTTGCGCCCACATGTTGCCAAGCAGATGAGCAGGAATCGGGTTGTCTTCGGAAACAACGGCTTTGCCGTATTTTTCCGAAAGCTTTCTGCGCGTGTAGGTGTACAGCGAATCATAGAGGGGCTTCACTTGTTGCCACAGACGTTCCATCTCAGCCGCAAACGCGTCAGGCTCCATGTCGTATTTCGAACGCCACATCGCACCCGTGTCTTTGAATCCCATCTCGCGAGCACCTTTGTTACTAAGCTCAACGAATCGCTGGTAATTTTTCCGATACGGACGCGACACTTGATGCCAACCGGTCCAGATCTTTTTCAATCCTTCCGGATCACGGCTGGTTGCCATGATCTGTTCCATATCGCCAAGGCTCAAACATTTGCCTTGCTCCCCATCAGGACAATACTTGCCCTTGCCATAATCGCCTTCCATCGAAGCCGCAATTTTTGTGAGTTCCTCCCGTTCATTAGGATCCTTTGGCGCTGGCAATGTCAGAGACAACTTCAGCACCTTCAGTTTGCGCTCCACATCAGCCGGCAGATCGATTCCTTCGAACCGTAGCCCCTCGTCTGCCAACTCGGTCGTTGCGGCGATCAAATCCGTGTTTGCGGCAGCTGAAAGCGCCTCGGTATCGTCGGTAATGTATGTGCTCTTGACCCAGTCAGCGCGGGCGAACTTAATGTTGAGATCGAACAGACGCTTCTCGGCGCGGTCCATGAACCTCAGGGCGTCCTCTGTCGCACCTTTTGCGCCACGGTTCGAGTTGGTATTGTTGATGCATGATGTCATAAGCACGAGACCCGTAGTTGAGATGAATACTATGCTGAGTGACAATGAACGCATGTACCCTTTAGTTTCCACCGGAACCCTCCAACAAACAGTGAAATTTCGTTAGGTCGTAAATATAACCGCCGCCACACAATCAAATACCACGAACTGGTGCCCCTTAAGAATCCTTCGGTCAGTGTTCGGCGTTGTGGTGATATTTAGTCGATCTGTAGACCGTCATTCAAACCTCCGTCCACTACGGCTTACAGCATGCGAAGGATATAAACCGCGACAGGCTAAATACGATACGACATTCTGTATCGCGCCACATTTCAAACGACGTTCACGTAGACCTTATGAAGGGAAACTTCCACCGACGTCGCTACCGCCGCGACACACGTGAATTTCGAAACTATCTTGTACACCTCCGCTCCTGGATCGCACAGGCGATAAAAGGTTTTGCTAGTCGCACGGCGAAGCAACAGCTACTGGTCCCGGAGAGATACACGTGTTTTGCGTTTCAGAACTTTGCGGTTCCAAACGTAAAAAGATGTACAAGGAACTGAACCGAACCAACAAAAATCGTTTTCTGGCAGAGACAAAGGACACAAAAATGACAGCATTTCGTAGAAAGCCCTGGTCCGTTGCTGGTCTAAACTCCATGAAAGAATCTTCTCGAAGGAGGGTGCTGTGAACGAGCCGCTTGTCATCTTAGGTATCGCCGGTAGTTTGCGACGGGATTCATTCAATCGCGCCGCATTGAGGGCGGCGCAGGAGCTAGCGCCTGAAAGTGCGAGGCTCGATGTTTTCGACATCGGGGGCCTGCCTGGTTTTAATCAGGACGACGAACGTGAGCCCCCGTCGCAAGTTACCGATCTGAAACAAACAGTGCGCGCGGCTGATGCAGTGCTCTTTGTCACACCCGAATATAACTATTCGGTCCCGGGGGTTTTGAAAAATGCAATCGACTGGGCTTCGCGCCCGTATGGCGACAGCGCCTGGAACGGTAAACCGGTCGCCGTAATGGGAGCGTCAATCGGAGCAATCGGCACTGCTCGGGCCCAGTATCATCTGCGACAGATGTTTGTATTCTTGAATATGCACCCGGTAAACCAGCCGGAAGTAATGATCTCAAACGCGCAGAAACGCTTTGACGATCAGGGACGCTTAACAGACGAGACGACCAGATCACTAATCAAGCAGCTATTAGAGGAGCTGGTAAATTGGACGAGACGTTTAGGTGGTGAGGCAGCCTAACGAAGTCAGGGCGTAACTATACCTTTCTTGATATTTCGCTGCCAGGCTTCGTAATTCCTGATACGCCGCTTGGCCTGTTTGCGAGTGAGTTTCATCTCCTGGGCCACAAAATCAATGCGGGACGTACGATCTTTCTTCTTGTCGAAGCGATCCCCGGGTGCTTTGACGTAGAGCTTGTAAGCAGTGGTCCATTCTGCTTTGACTTCAGCGGTAGCTTGTTTGCCCCGTTGCTCTGGCATGTTGCTGCTCCTTCGGGAAATTGTCGGGTCGAATTCTACACGCAAACTGCAGAACCTTGAAGCGTTTGCTAGGTTGACAAAAGCGGAGTTGGTCGTGAATCGTGAAAGATACCGTGCTCTCGATGGCCCTGGTGTGTGGGTCCACCAAAAGGTGCTACTGGTGCCTAATGCCCGACTAATTGATTTTAAATTCGTGCCTTTAGCTACCCATGTGACTTGCCGCTGGCCCTGCTTTTGTGGCGCTCTTCTCTCTCGAGTGTTTCTTACCTAGCCATTTCATGACCGATACGACGCTTCCGACAATTGCAATCGCAATAAGCGCATAGACCAGATACGTAATCCACCTGGAGTTCAGATACCGAATTAGCTTTCTACCAAAATACAACGCAAGAACAGCCTCGGTGGCAAAGCGGACAAGTCTGCCCGTAAACACCGCCGCAAATAGTTTCTTTCTTGAACACTGCAGCGCCGATGCTGTCATCACCACCGGTGTAAATGGAAATGGGGGCGGCAACAACGTCGCAACGAACACTGTAATTCCCGTCTTGTTTTCGATCTTATTCTTAATCCGAGCCAGGCGCCTCTTACTAACAAATCGTTCGAGTCCCTTCTCGCCTGTCTTTCGCATCAACACGTCGATTATCCATACTCCTAGCAGCGAACCGGCGGCAGACGTCAGGACATAACCGATCCAGCTCAAACTTTGTCGCTCGGAGCTGATCAGGGCAATCAGCAACAGGTCGTTTCCGAACGGCAGAAAGAGAAACGATGAATCGAGTGCGCTGAGTAGAAATAGCCCGAAAATGCCGAGCCTGCGAAAGAACCTAAAGATCGAATATGCCCATGACCCGGCAAATAGAATTGATTGAAATGAATTCAACATCCCAGACTCCCGCTTGGATCGTAATCAATCAGTTTAGTAAAGCAGCCGTATCGGCTGCTCAGGAGTCGGATCAATGATGGACTCGGGCCTTTCTGGCTCGCGAACGGGTGCGGCCGGTTGAGGCTCGCTTTCAGGCGGCAGTGGCGTCGGTGCAGGATCTGGAGGATGCATAGGGTCATAAGGTGTAGTCGGCGGTATCGTCGGCTTTTCTCCAGGTGCAGGTCGATGAATTTTGGCATGGTTCATAATTAGATGTGGAAGCTGTTTATGGCTGTGCCAGCGCCGCTTGTACCGGCGTGGAGGCGAATCTGGTCTTGAGTTGATTAAACGGACGTTCGATTAAATAAAAGGAGAGTGCTGAGACGCCCACGGCCACTGCAAAGCGCGCCCAGGGATCCCAGGATCCGGCAATGAAATAAAAGCTCGTTGTTTTCAGCAACAGCCAGTGCCAAAGGTAAAGGCCATAGGAGATTTTTCCAAACCAACGCAGAGGTGCCCATTCGAGGACAGTTGTTAGTACGCGAGGTGGTGCATTTGCAACGCTCCACGTAACGATGCCCGCCATGGAAGCAATACCTGTATAGCCGCCTCCATACAGGAAATGATCAGTAAAATGTACGGTTGTAATCAGATACGCAAGACAGAGCGCGGCCGATGTAGCCGCAAAGTTCACGTACCGTTTTGCAGATTGCTGTGGATTCCAGGGCGGCAAGAGAGCGATCAGACATCCCATCAAGAGGGCATCGGCTCGTGTGTCCGTCCCGTAGTAGAGGCGATTCAGTGCGACACCTTCATTCAACAGTGACGATCGATGAACCATTATTGTCAGAATCAATCCCGACAGAACGAGGACTAGATAACGACGTTTGCACTTGAGCATCAGGCAGCAGAAAAAAATCATCGGCCAAAGGATGTAAAACTGCTCTTCGATGGAAAGCGACCAGATTATTGCTGTCGGATCCAAAACGGAATCCCATCCAAACGCAAACCGCCAGTTTGTTGAGTAGGCAACAGCAAATCCGATGAGTTTTAACTGACGTGACCAATCCAGAATTTGTGTGTCGTAAGCAACTATCAGACATGCAGTGAGATACAACAGCAATGCCGGACCCAATCGCAGAGCACGTCGGGCATAGAACTTCTTCAGAGAAATTTTGTTTGTTGAGGCAAATTCGGCCAGTAGTAGTGTTGTTATTAAAAACCCGCTCAGCACAAAAAACAGATCGACTCCCAGGAACCCACCGTTCAGCGATACCGGGATCAACTGGTGGTGAGTAATGACAAGCAGAATTGCGAGGCCGCGAAGGCCATCGAGAGCGGGAATGTGGTTTGCCTTAAAACCGTGCATATTTGCCTAAGATGAAACGTCTCAAGCAATTTCGGTGCTAGGGAACTGATATAAGCTGTGTGGAAATTTGTCCCGTGAATAACGAGCGTGTCGTGAAATCGATTAGTAGGAAATCACCTGCCAGCCGTAGGAATAGGGGTCAAACGCAGCGCGACTCCGCTCAACGGTTCCAGTGCCACACAACCTTCTTCTATCCAAATCCTGCGTTGGAATAGCGGCAATCGCAGCTCAGGTTGTATCGCCACCGTTCTCAGCTAACGCTTAAACGCGCGGTGGTTCTGGGGTTCGCTCGCAAAGCTCGCTTTAGCCGAGGCCAGCTGCTGCCGCCATGCAGCTGTGGCTGGTCAAAGGGTGATCAGACGTCACCGGCTGTTAGCTGCCTATGGTGTCTATTCAATTCTGACGGAATACTGTCGTGTTTGGACCAAATGCGCGAAAGACATTGATGTCGGGTGGGACTGGTTTAACTCCAAGCAGACCCTGCACGATATTAAGGCGAGCAAGAATGCGCGGTTCTGCAAATTGAAATCTTCCGGCCAACGTCTCAGATCGTTCAAAATCGGTCTTTGCAAGTAAAGCAAGCTCTTGCCCGTACCGACTCACCAGGTTATTCAAACGGCTTCCGCCCTGTAGCGGCAACTCGCCGTCGCGAAAGACATTTACCTCAAATCCACTCAGCGTTGCTGCCGCGGTTAGTAATTCATTTAGCTGACTGACGCCGGGATCCAATATTTCAAAGCTGCGTGCCGAATCGAGGGCAGCAAAAGCGTGAGCAACACTCAACTGCTGCTCGAACTGTTCGTAACTAGCAGCGCGACGATTTGTAATCTGGCGCGCTTCTTCCAAAACCTGAATGGCCATTTTCGGATCGGTTCGCGCAACGTCGCCGCCCATCTGGATCAGAAGATCGACTTTCTCAGCATCTGTTCGTAGACGCGCAACTAATCGCCGGACGTCATCGATTCGCGCACTTTCCGCCTTCTTCGACAACTCACGAAAGTCGATACGCTGCAACACTGCCTCTCGCTGCTCTGCATCCAGATGGTCGGTAGCGATCTGCCTCGCTCTGTCTGTGTTTCCGTCCTCGAGCGCTCGATAAGCGGCCTGTTGATACATTCGCGATTGAATCTGCGGAGGAGCGCCAACTGCAGCTTTTTCTATCGTCTCGACACTCGGGCTTCCCTGCATTAAAGAATCCATTGTTTGGACAAATCCAGCACGGGCATTGTTGGCGCCGATTCCAAACTCGGTTAGCTTTTGTCTAACTGACTGTGATCTTGACGATTGATACTGATCGATTTGAGGCAGAATGATTTGCAAAGTTGCCAGTAGCCGTCGCGCATTCTGCTGCTCAATCTGCTCTAGGCCGGGTTCTCCGGAAACCGTGAATTGCGTTCCATTTTGCACACGAGTGCGAACATTGATCGGACCCCGCTGCGGGTTCCGCGGGGGTGGGGTGGCCTTTAATGCTACGTCGATTACTGATCCGAGCAGCTCCGTGTAAGCTGACTCATCCAGAATTTGTCGGGGTATTGAATCTTTCGCTGCCTGGTTTGTCTGACCCGGCTGCGCAACCCGGGGACCTGCGGACAACAGCGAGAGCGCAAGTGTGCTGGCGTCCGGATTCGACAGCAGGTTCGCAGCTTCCAGGTGCTGCAACACTTTGTCCTTAATTTTTGCGGCTGCCTCGGCATCCTGGTGCTCCAGACGACCGATGATGTCGCCGAGTGCTCTTGGGAACTGACCTTTGTCCAACATCTGTTCAGCATTGATCGCCGCGAACTTTGGATCTACTGTGGCCACGAGAGCGAGAAGATTTTGTTCGAGGTTGTCTTCTGAATTCATCTGAGGTCGAATATTCCGCGGATCGGACGATGGCTGCGTGGGCGCGGGAGGACGAGTAGAAGCTAGAAGCTGATAAGCGAGAGGTGCGTCGTGACGCGCAACTGAAAGTATTAAATCCTGACGCAACTGATTCGGTCTTCGACCCTGGTTGTTTTGTCTTGCATTTATCTCAGAGGTCCGCATCAATTCGGCGACTGCGTCTGCCGCGAGGCTAAAAAGAGATCGGGCGCGACCCTGGTTTTTGTCCCATAGGAGGTCGGCAGCATTGATTTCGACCTTAACGCGGTTCTCCGCCAACCGCAGCGACTGGGCCTCGTCAATTACCTGGTCGAGTAAGCTAAATGCTTTCTTTTCGAGTTCTTCTTTTTTCTTTTGAATTTCTTCGGGTGGTGGTTGTGTGGAAGCCTCGTCCTGTGCAAGGGTTGTGGTGGCCGACGCTAGCAGCAATAAGACGGGGATTAAGAGGACCGACGTTCTTTTCATTGCATTTACCTCGGTTACAAACGTGGCGGAATCTTACCATGTACAAGGTCAGGAGCATTAATGAGACTCCATGGAAAGAGAGCGCCCGGCCCTGGTCCGTGGAGCATCGCTTTGGCAGCTAATAAAATGGCTTTCTTTACTTCCAGCTCCGAAGGCCCGGAGTTGAGTCGCAGCGACTCTTTTAGCTGCCCAGCATTAACTGTCGATCGTCGATTGAATTTGAAATGGTAGTGTCCCAGGATACTACCATTTGAAAGCGAGGGTTGTATGAAAACGTTCATTGCTGCCGCCTTCTTAAGTCTGATGTGGACCGCATCCGCGAGCGTCCAGGCGCAGGAGTTCAAACTCGTTCAGTTTCACATGGGCATCCTTAAGAAGGTTCCCAACCTGACGCCCGCAACTGACAGCGATACAGCGGCGTTGCACGAGAAGCATGTTGCATACGTGCTATCGCTGCTTGATTCGGGCAAGGCCGTCATTGCCGGACCATTTAATGATAATGGTGACATAGCTGGCATCTACATCTTTCGCGCCAAATCAGCGGAGGAAGCAAAGGAGTGGGCAAGTGCCGACCCTGTCGTCGCAGCAGGTCGATTGGATGTCGAAATGCATCCATGGTTTGCTGAAGACGTAATGAAGAAGCCCGCGGCTCCGATTAAGTTGACGACGGCTTATTTCGCGTTTCTCAAACGAGGTCCGAAGTGGACACGCGAGGTAACTCCCGAAACAAAAGCGTTGCTGGATGGGCACATGGCGAACATCAAGCGGCTAGCAGAAACGAAGAAATTAGTCGTCGCCGGACCTTTTGGAGATGACTCAGGTCTGGCTGGGATATTCGTGTTTCGAGTCGATTCACTCGAGGAAGCGAAAGCACTTGCGGCAAGTGATCCGGCGGTGCAGGCGGGTCGGTTTCTGATAGAGGTACACCCGTGGCAGGTTCCTGACGGCGTGTTGCCCTAAATCCGTCGGCTTAGCAAGTGTTCCAAATCTCTCCTGGAGTCGCTCGCACGGTTCAACCCGAGGTTGTAGGCTGTGGGCCGGCGATTGCAGATCCAAAATTGCGCCGGAGACGTTAGACGGCTCAGGTGTAGATTACACGCTGAACTTTAGCGGAAAACCTCACGTATAATCCGCATCATGTATTGTCCTTCCTGCGGTTCTGAAGAACGCCAACTCAGTCAATTCTGTCGCGCTTGTGGTACGGATCTTCGTGTTGTGCGCACTACGCTCGAACGACCTGATGAAATTACGGCTTCTGCTATCTCTGCTCGAGAGCAAATCAGCCGGGTAATAACCGCCAAGATCGCGCAAATGGAATCGTCTCACGACCTGGAAACGATCGCAGAAGACGTGTTACCGCAACTCGAAAAGTTCATGGAGTCGCCGGAGGAACGACGACTTCGTCGCATACGTGCGGGCGTAATTACAGCCAGTGTCGGTTTTGCGCTCACCCTCGTTACGGTAGCTATAGCAGCCGACAAGAGCGACTTCGCCCCTTTCATTGCCCCGGGATTAGTCGCTTTTCTCATCGGGCTTGGCCTCGTCATCAATGGGTTACTTTTCACTATGCCGCGAAAGAGATTGCCGGGTAGTAGACGTGATCGCGCGGACCAGCATGCTCTCGATCTGAGCACTGAGATCTCCAAAAAATCATCAAAAACCAATGACCTTGAAAGCGGAATGCGTCAGCCAGGGACTTCCGTCACCGAGCACACCACTCATCACTTGTTGTCAAACAGATCCCAGGAGCCCTGAAGATGGCGGTGATTCTTGACGGTGGTTGTTATGTCTCCGAGATGCGCGAAGGGACTCCTGAAATAGTCGGTTCACTGAAGATCTGGAAACAGATTGGGAAAAACACCGGTGCGACGGCTATTTCACTTCGAGTGCTGGAATTTGATGCTGGAGTTTCCCCTGTACTCCGCAATTCTGTGAGCGATGATGTCTTATATTTTCTAGAAGATTTCGACCAAACCGAAAACTCTGGATGTTCCGTTATTATCGACGAGCAGAGATTTCGCGCACGAAAGCAGTCAGGCATGTATGTACGTGCAGGACAGACTCTCAGAATCGATAATCCCGATACCTCACCGATTTGCTTCATAAGCGCGCAATGTCCTGACATGCCGCAGCGCGATGAAATAAGCACCGGCGTACCAATCGTTGAAGCGAATGCTGTGCTGGATTCGCCGCCGATGGTTCGTCTGTCCGATCGGTCCGCACTTCCAACGGCGGATCGTTGGTACCGTCTGCTCGTGGATGAAGAAGTTGGCAGCACCCAGGTGACGCAGTTTATCGGATCCATTCCACCGGGTCGCGCACCCGATCACTTTCACAATTACGAAGAGGTCTTGTTTATCTTGCGCGGTGAAGGACGGATGTGGGCTGGCGCGTCCAGCACTTCGATTCGGCAGGGTTCATGTGTTTACTTGCCGAAGCGCCAGGTGCATTGCGTGGAGAATACCGGGTCAAATGAATTGCGTCTGCTCGGAGTTTTTTATCCAGCGGGCAGTCCCGCAGTGAGATACGAAACGCAATAGCAGTTTTTGTCAAACCCGAGTACGTGGCCGTTCCACCGCTTTATTGTGGCTGCAAGATTAGAGGAATTCAGTCTATCGCTTTAACAAACGGGTGCCGGACTACCGCACTGGCAGCCGTTAATGCTGTTGAACAACTCTAATTTTCAAAATCTCGGATATCTCGGAACGGGCGGTCTTGATCCGAAAAGTCTGGCCGGTAGTAATAAGCCGCGCCATCAAATTCTTGCATCCATCCGTTGTCCATTCCCACGATTTCCAGTGCTGACACCGCCTTCATCCATTCCGATTCAGTGATACGTCTAGACAGCAGGACGTATCGTTGGTTTATTTCGGCTTTGTTCGTCGGGTAATATTGGGCCATCAATGAAATGGCTACCTTCGGACTGAGTTCATCTCTGATCCATTCCAACGACTCGCTGATGCTTGCAAGATCGTTCGGCAACACCAGTAAACGAACAACGAGACCACGTTGCAGCACACCTTGATTATCAAACACCAGCTCGTCACCTGTCTGCTTATACATCTCCCGCAGTGCTCGGCGCGAGTGTTCTTTGTACTTGCTCACTTTCGAATAGAGATACCCACTTTCGTTGTCGCCATACTTCAGATCGGGCAGATAGATGTCGACAATTCCATCCAGCAGTTTTAATACCTCCACTGCATCGTAGGCATTAGTGTTGTAGATGATCGGCAGTTTTAAACCCCGTTGCGACGCCAACAGAACTCCGCGAGCCATCTGGGGGGCAAAATGAGTCGGAGAAACGAAATTAATATTGTGGCAACCTCGATGTTGCAGCTCCAACATTATCTCGGCCAGCCGCTCATGAGTTACTTGGTTTTTGATCTGCTCTTTATGTGTTTGTGAGATTTGGTAATTCTGGCAGTAGACGCAGCGAAGGTTGCAGTTGCCAAAGAATATATTTCCAGCGCCATGTGTTCCTACCAAAGGCGGCTCTTCGCCGAAATGAGCCGTGTACGTGGAGACAATCGGCAGCCGGCCCGAATAACAGGCGGCAATCTCGTCGGCCAGCCGGTTGTTCAGACAGTCCCGCGGACAAACTGTGCATTCCTCCAGTAGCTTCTCCAGGCGTTCAACTCGGGATTCCAGTTCACCCTTCCGCAGCAAACGAAGGTACGACGGTTCGACGAGCCTGCTCTCCAGTAGTGAAGCCAATCCGTTATTCATGTTTTCTGAAATGCACAAAATGCGGTTTGTGTTGTTCCACAATTTCGGCCGGAGCCGCGCGCTTTGACCGACGCCAGATAAAATCCATCTCGGCGTGGATCGTACTCAGGGCCAGACGCGCTTCGAAAATCAAGAGGATGCTACCGTAAAAAAGAAAGCACGCTCCTGCGAGTCCAAGCCCCACTGGTATCAGGTTGTAACGAGGATTGCCCGTAAAGGCAACCACGCCGATCGCTACGCTCGTGGCGACGAACATGCCAAGGCTCAAATAAAAAGTGACCATGCATCGTTGCAGCAAACGCGAACGGCTGGTGAGTTTATCGAGTTGTTGAAAAATGATTGCGTGTCGTTCTTTCACGTCCGATGCGTCACCGCTGGTGTCTGTCATCGCCTCCCATCGATCGGAAAGAGCGCGCACGCGATCGACCACGCGGCCGAGCCGTGAAGAGGTAGAAAGAATCATGCTGCCGCAAGCTGAAATGAGAACTGCGGGAGTAATCATCGCAGTAAGGACAGCGATGGCTGATGCAGAGTCCACGGGTCCTTTATAGACAGAAACTGGTGTGCGGGCAAATGAAGACGCAGAAGCGTCAGATAAATTTTATGGTCTGTCGTTCTCTGATACGGTTTAGTACCGCGTAGCGCCGCTCCACCGAACTAAAAAGTTTATTCAACATTTAGAGCAGGCGGCGCTGACACCCCCAGAATAATTTGCCTTACAAGCTGTTCGCGCAGTGGTATTTCACTTTTTGGAGAGCCACAAACGCATTGGCTGCAATTTCATAAAACGGAGTTTATCACTACAATCGCACTCAAACTCGCGACAACAGAAACCGCAGCACCTCTATTTATGGTTGGTATTTTGCGTAACCACGATAAAACACGAGCACTACCGGATTCTTGCCCGTGCGGCGGAACGAGTGACTTGGCTTTGTTTTGACCTTCAAGCGCAAGGCGGGAGCAACCTCACTTATTGCAACCGGCGTGTTGCGATTGACGTTTGGTAATTTCGCAAGTCTGCCTACTGAGACTGACATTAAGAGCAATATTTGAAGTAATGGTGTTAATGCCATCACACTGTTACGCTCCTTTTTCTGAGGTCGTTGTTCTCTTTCGCATCGATAGCAGGTTTAGACTCAATGCATCATTTCTCTTCAAACGCATCCGTTCCTTCAATGAAGTACGGAGCTATCGTACGATCAGGATCTCCCGCATCCAACGCGGCGTGGGCCTGGGCGCGAACGACATCGCTCATCGTCAATAAACCGATTAATTTATTCCGAGTCTTCCTGTCCACCACGGCAAGCTGACGAGCGCCGGACTTTTCCATTCGAACAACAGCCCTCACTAGGGTGTGCTCCGGTTCCACATGGGCGGCATGCTGGACGATTGTGCTCACGCGTCGCTTTGCTCCATCTTCAGCACTTGTGCGGCGTAGTCGAACTTTGGTTACAAAACCCAGAAAGCTGCCTTCATCATCGACAACCGGGTAAGTTGAAAATCCGTAATTCTCAACCTGTTGTAGCGCTTGTTCCACCGAAGTTGTCGCCGGAATCGTAATCGGATCTTTCGTCATCGCGCTTCCGATAGTTAGGCGTTCAAGCGCGTGCGACATTCCGCGTCGATGAGGCAGGTGGATGTCGTCTTGTTGCAAGAGCGCCTCGTAAATTGGTGTGGGACGGAAGTGTCGGGCGAGTGCAAACGATGTCATATTTGAGATCATTAACGGCAAGATGAGTTCGTAGCTTCCCGTCATCTCAAAAATGATCAGCACTGAAGTTATTGGCGCACGAATAATCCCCGCAAATACTGCTCCCATTCCTACCAGCGCGAACGAACCCAATTCGTTCCCGCCATGATGGAATAGTGAGTGATCGAAGTAGCCGAAGAGTCCGCCTAGAGTGCCCCCAATAAATAACGCCGGAGCGAAAATGCCACCGGCTCCGCCACTTCCGTAAGAGAAAACCGTTGCGATGAGTTTGAAGAGGCAAAGAATCAGAAGAGCGCGAAACGCTAATCCACCAGACAATGCCAGAGACAGCGTTCCATATCCCCCACCTGTCACCCCGTTGACCCCAAGCCAATACAGCGCCGCCACGGCGAGTATTCCTGTTATCAGTCCACCCGCACCCGGTCTTGCCCAGTTAGGGAATACGCGCAGACGTTGAAACCACTTGCGTACGCCTAACAAAGATTCCGTGAAGACCAGCGAGATCACCGCTGCAGCGACTCCCAACATCGCGTAGAAAAGAAGGGAAGAGAAGTGCTCCAGCCCGTAGTGCTTGGAAATGGTAAATACTGGATGCTCACCGAGGATCGCACGCTCGATACCGGCTGCAATTGCTGCCGCCACTACAATCCAAGCCAGAACGGCTTGATCCAAATCTCCAACGACCTCCTCGATAGTGAACGTGATGGCAGCTATAGGGGCATTGAAAGCCGCAGCGATGCCGGCGGCGGCACCCACCGGCAGTAAGCGCTTCAAACTCTCACGCGAGAGGGCCGCCGACCGACCGAGAGTGCTGGCGACACCAGCGCAAATGTGCACCGTTGGTCCTTCACGGCCAAGCGAAGATCCAGTGCCGATCTGAAGGACTGCGACCAGAAACTTACCCACAGCTTCGCGCAGAGGGACGCGGCCGTCTTTGATCGCATAAGCGACCTTGACCTGAGGAATGCCACTCCCGCGCGCTCCTGGAAATGCGTATTGCAACAACACGCCGCTCAGCAAACCGCCGATTGTCGGTGTAAGAATCGTAAACCAAATCCACGAGTTGCCCTTGGCCGACATCGCTCTATCAATTAAGCGCATTTCAGCCCCGATGATGGATAAATGAAAGAAGACTGCAGCGAGCCCACACGACGCGCCGGCAATTAATGTAAGGGCAAATACCCGATGGGTTTCGGAGGGAACCAACCGCAAAAACAGACGCAGCAGAATCGCGTTTGCGCGTCGCCAAGTCACATTCCACCTTTGCGCAAGTTCGACTAGCTTCATCTTTCTTTCAGCGGATTATTGAGACTAACACAAAGCGCGTGAGGGAGGCAGCCAAGCAATTTTCCAGCCAATGTATACGCTGTTACACGGTTCTTTATCTAACTTCTCGGATTTATCTGTGGCCACGTCACAACGGCGTCACAAAGGAAAGAAAATTGGGATTAGCAGAACAAAGATGCCCCTTAATCCAAACCTGATAGGCTGAAATTTATTGGTTCTTCCCTCCCGAGCTTTGAATCGAAAAGTTAGACTCTGGGCATTCGCTCGAACTAAAAAAATTAAGATTTTTGTTTAGTCACGCATAATCAGCACTCGTTCTGGTGATCTTGCGCTTTTTAGACGCAGTGAAATCTCCTGAATGCGGGTTGCCGAAACTTGCCCGGGGATGTGGGGTGACATGGACCAAAGAGGTTTGCTTTCAGATTTCTTCTCCAGCGCCCTTGCCGTTATTTGTGTCGCACTCGTCTCCTTGTCACCGGCCGTTTCTGCGGGTGAGGCGGTGGCGGCGGAGCGACGACCGGCTTTGGTTTCATTTGTTCGCGCACGAAATCTATTAAACTCTGTTGCGCTATATCGGCCTCCCAAACGACCTCATCCCCTCTTGGCAGCATGCGAATGCCCTGTAAAACTGACTGCGCATTCTTGTCAGGCACAGAACTGATCGCCTGTTGCAGCAGGCCGGACAGTAAACCATTGATGATCTTTGCAGTGTCCGGATTGTCGGCGTTAATTGCTCCGCGGAAGCTGAAGTGCGTTCCATCCATAGTTACTGCTGAGTAGAAGTCCCCAAACTTTGTCTCGCAAGGTGATGCACGCGGTACACTTTCTGTTCCCATCAAACCAAAACTTTTAGCGAGTGACTTGACCGGCGAACCAGCGGCGCTCATTATCGCGTTCTGGTCGCGCAGCAGTGAATCGAGAGACGAGGCTGTAATTCTTCCCTTACCATCAAGAGCATCAATTGCCACTCGCAAATAGCTCGTGTTGCCAATAGCGAGCGTATTGGCGTTGAGTGACACCGCACCAATTTCGCCGAAAGACTTTAGGAGTGGATTCTTAGCCGCCTCTTCGGCAAGTTTGTCAATCTTAAGTACCGTTAAAGTCTTCGAGCCGTACTTCTCATCCCGGGCATTCTGTTGCATGGAAAGTCGTGCAAAAGTGAGCAGGGAATCCGCGCTGAAGTCGCCGCTCGTCACCATCATTATGTCAGGTGCCACAAAACTCAAATCAGCTCCCGGCTTGTGAAAACGAACAGCGATAACAACGTATTCGATTGTCGCAGGATCGACCCCCACAGCCTGCTTTATGTCTCTAAAACTGGATTGCATTTGAGCGAGGTCAGTCGGCGATAAGAACTTGGGAACTACATCGTTCAGAATTTTCCGTGGACTGATGTAGATCAGCGCGTCAGCTTCGGGTAATGTCGAAAGTGAAGCAGCTACATTTTGTGGTGGTGTTGTGGTTGCTTCGGTGGCGGGAGTCGACGGATTAATGACTCCGGTTTGTGCAGGAGCGTTGATAGTCAACAGCAACAGCGCAATGCAAGCATAGAACCGCAAAAATTTCAGATTCAAGGGTGTCCTCCGGTTCAACGTATTCAAATGCCGACCAAAAATTATGTCAGTAATGCTTATCTGCGAGAAGATCGATACGCGGTGTTGGAAGGGCGACAATCTGCAAGTAACGCAAGAACATCGTGAGCGCTGAGCTTTAGTATCAAATGGAGATGAGGACTTTGCGCGTAAGCTCATTTTCAGTGTTACCCGTATTGAGAGTCGACACTGGTTCGAACAACATTACGCAGCACTCCTCTTCTGCGACTGGTCGGTGTTCCTGACCTCGCGGTACAACGATAAACTCTCCTTCTTCAATCCAGACACTTCCTTCTCCATCTTTGTTGCGGTATTCGAGTCGAAACCGGCCTTTAATGACAAGAAACATTTCGTCCTCTGATTCGTGGTGGTGCCAGGAGAAAGGTCCCTTTAACTTTACCAACTTTAGGTACTGGCCGTTTAGCTCAGCTGCAACGCGCGGATTCCAGTGATCTTCAATCAGAGAAAATTTTTGACTCAAACTAACTTTATTCATTTTGTCCGCGGTCAATAGTGCGTTCGTAACCTCGCTTGTTTAATGTTTGCTTCCGCACGTTTCGAAAACTCAAACCATCGCATACGATCAGAATCATTTACTGCATGATGGGATCAGACGGTGTCGCCGGTTGACTGTCATTTGTATGAATGCTCGCGGATGTTGAATCAATGTAAAAATGACGACCGATGCGATCTGAGGCGGGCAACGGGTCAGCATTACAACTATAAAATGCTGCCTCACCAGCAGACGTGGGCGTTACGTTTATTTTGAACACATAATTCTTCGTAGGTCGCTCGGTGCTGAAGCGTGAGTCAAGAAATGCACTTTGAGTGAGTTGTTGCATGGATCCGTACACGCCGTTACTCAGGCTATAAGCGTTTTCTGCCGATGCAACGCCGCGCAGCGCCATGATTGCCGCTGTCTCGTCCGCTCGCGCAATACTCTGCTGTAGTCCGCTTGTGTAGGACGTGCAGCCCGTTAGGAATAAAACTGAGGCGACAAGTAGAAGGCAGGCAATTCGTCTCAAATCAATAACTCCAGGTGGAAAAACTCATTGGCGCTCGAACAATATTCCGAACGGCTGATCGCAGTCAATAATAATTTATGAAATTTGGCGATACCGAAAACAGCTCGGGTTATGGTCGTTCACCATTCCCACTGCCTGCATGAAGGAATAACAGATTGTGGGACCGACAAACCGAAACCCGCGCGATGAGAGATCCTTGCTTAGTGCGTCAGATATTTCAGTTCGAGCGGGAACAGGTTGGCCCCGCTTACGTTTTAGCTGTCGGTTCCCGACAAACGACCATACATACCGGTCAAATGATCCGAATTCATTCTGCACATCCATAAAAGCCCTTGCGTTACTGATGGCCGAGGCGATCTTCAGCCGGTTACGCACGATGCCTGGATTTAACATCAGTCGGTCAATCTTGTTGGGCTTGTAACTGGCAACTTTGGTCGGATTAAAATGGTCGAATGCGTCTCTATAACCGTCGCGCTTGTTCAAGATGGTTTCCCAACTTAGACCTGCCTGAGCGCCTTCGAGAATTAGAAACTCGAACAATCGATGATCGTCATGGAGTGGTACGCCCCATTCGTGATCGTGGTACATGATTGACAGAGGAGTTTTGGCCCAATCACATCTTTGCTGCATGGACAGATATTAAACCGATAACATTTGCCAGACGGCAAGTAAGAAAGCCAAATGCAGAAACTTCTAGTTGGTTCCTCGCCGCGGGGTTGCGCGACGCGTTAGAGATTCGACTGCGGAAACAAGTTCATTGCTATCAACTGGCTTAGCCACATGCGCATTGTAACCCGCGCCAATTGCGCGAGCCCGATCCTGCACGCGGGCGTATGCTGTCAACGCAATGGCGGGAAGATCCCGCACCTTGGCTCGAGCGTGCTCCCTTATTTTGGCAATCAGTTCATAACCATCAAGCTGCGGCATTCCAATATCACTTATGACCACGTCGAATTCGTTCGCATCGAGTAGATGCAATGCGTGCCGCGCATCGGTAGTTCCCTGAACCCTGGCGCCGTGGCCAGCGAGCTCCATTGTGATCAAGTCCAGGGCGTCGTTTTCGTCTTCGACCACCAGTACAGAAACTTCTTTCAGGTCCACGGGTTCGTTGCTCTCGTTCGTGTTTGCGCCATGCATCGGTAAGGAATCCAAACGTAATTCGCCGCTGGGTAAGGGCAATTGCACCTTGAATAGTGCGCCCGTCCCATCGGTGCGATTTTTAGCGAATATTAGGCCGCCATGCAGCTCCACCAGATGGCGTACGATTGCCAAACCCAGACCGAGGCCGCCATGTGTTCTTGTGGTGGAACCATCGGCTTGCCGGAAACGCTCGAACACGTGAGGCAGAAACTCTTCGGCTATGCCCGGTCCAGTGTCAGCAACGTGGATTTCTATATGTGCATTAATCGATGCCAGCTGTACTTCGACCCTGCCGCCTACGGGTGTGAATTTCGCCGCGTTGGATAATAAGTTCACCACTACCTGCTGCAAGCGATCAACATCACCGACAAGTGGTCTCAGGCCTTTCTCAAACTCTGTACAGATTTCAATGTCTTTTGCTTCCAAAGCTGGTCGCACAGCGTCTAGTGCAGCATTCACAACTGAGACTAGATCTACCGGTCCGAGGTGCAGAGGCAGTTTCCCTGTGACGACGCGCGACACATCAAGAATGTCTTCGATGATCTGTTTCTGCGCGCAGGCATTCCGCTCAATGACTTCTAAGGCGTGGATCGCATTTTCACGGTCAAGGCGACCTGAGCGCAGCATGCGCGCCCACCCGATCACGGCGTTTAACGGAGTCCGCAATTCGTGTGAGAGCGTCGCCAGGAATTCGTCTTTCAATCTGTTTGCCTTCTCGGAGTCGGCTCGCGCCGCGCGTTCTCTGACTAATAGTTGCGCGAGTTTTTCTTCCGCACGCTTGCGTTCCTGGAATAAGCCTATCTGCGCGCCGACGCTTGCAATCATGTCGAGGATTTCCTGTTCAGGCTGGCGAATTTCACGACTGAAAAACTCAACAACTCCAACTACTTCGTCTCCCAACAAAACAGGGAATCCAAAGGCGGCACGTAATCCAACCTCCTGAGCAGCAGCGGCTGGAGGAAAATTCGCGTCCTTTGCGACATCCGGAATCCATGTTGGTTTAGCATCTGACCAAATCCGGCCCGGCAATCCAATTCCTCTCTCAAATCTGCTGTTGCGACATGCTTCTTCAAAAGCTCCGATCTCCAGTTTTGGCGAGTGCCACACGTCAACGCAGCGAACGACAGCGGCTTGATGATCAGTTGCCCAAAGTGCGCCAACTTGCCAACCCAGGCTTTGACACACCGTCCGTAAAATTTCGTGAGTACCTTCCACGAAATCGATCGACTTAGAGAGAATTCTGGTCACCGCGTATTGCACGGCAAGTCGCTGCTCGGTGCGGCGTCGCTCGGTGATATCTAGAGTAAAGCAACGAGTGTGAACGAATTTGCCGTCTTCGCGATACACGTTGGAATTGATGCGGACATGTTTGATCGAACCATCTTTACAACGAACTCGTGCCTCGTAATCGGTCACCACTTCGCCTGCTGCGAGCCGTTGCAACAAGCAATCGATTGCGTCGCGATCTTCATGAAAATCGATTATGTTTCGTCCGACGTACTCGTCGCGGGTATAACCAAGCATCTCCAGTTCAGCTTTGTTGGCCCTGAGAATTGTCCCTTCTGCGCTGACCCAGTGAAGACCAATTGAAGCGTTTTCGAAGAAGTCAGTAAGTTCTTCTTCGCTCCGACGAAGGGCAGCTTCAGCTTGTTTGCGCTTCGAAATGTCGCGCTTGATTCCGACGTAACAAAAAGGTTCGCCTACGCCATTGCGCATTGTGAAGGCAGTGAGTTCGATGTTGCGCTCCTCGCCCGTTTTGGTTCGGCTAATGACCTCGCCGAAGTATTCACCACACTCCAGAAG
>JBHEMC010000036.1:0-39522 GCA_046262775.1 Pyrinomonadaceae bacterium
GGCCGGGTCTGAACTCGCCTTCAAACTCAACTGCCGCCCCTCCGACCACGAGCGACGTCGACTCTCCGGCGGCATACATCTCTTCGACCGTCGGTGCGAAGACAGTCGACATAGCTGCGCCGGTCGTCAATTGGGCGCGCAAGTCTGCGTTGTGGCCTATGACCTTCGGTTTAGCGTGTTGTGCAATCGAAATGATTGCTACTGGTGCGGGACGTTTTGATATTGACAGGTTTGGCGCGGGTGTATTTCGTCCGAGTCCGAGACAGAGTGACCTAATTATTATTGCCGGAACCGTCACGCTAAAAATGGGGCCGGTAGTGCGACGTGTTTACGACCAAATGCCTGAACCAAAATGGGCCATTGCGATGGGTGCTTGTGCGTCGACTGGTGGACCATTCGATTCCTATTCCACTATGCAGGGAGTGGACCGGTGTATACCTGTTGATGTTTACATCCCGGGGTGTCCGCCGCGGCCCGAAGCGTTGCTTTACGGGCTGATGCGTCTGCAGGACATCATTATGCGCGAAGCACCTTCCGCTTATATTTTTGAATCCGACGGAAAGGTACGAAGGCAGCGCAGTTTCGAGGGTGACGAGAATATACAAATTTCCCCTCAAACAGATGCTGATCCCGCTGAGCTTCGTGCCTGATCCGCTTCAGTTTGGTTTTCCTGAATGTACTTTGCGGCCCCCCTTTCACCCGGGGGTCTTTGTGCTTATAGTCTATGAACACTGCCGGCTCGCATAAGATTTCTGTAGCCCGTAAGGAGGAACAATGAACACCAACCGTAACAGAGCATTGCTAACGGCGCTTTCAATTTTGACTTTGTTGAGCAGCATGATTGTTGTTACCGGCCAAAGGTCCAAACCAACTATGCGTCGGTCCACAAGAAGACGAACCCCAATCAGAAGGGTCGCACCTTTGGTTCCTGTCGGAACTGACTTGAAGGTTCGCATCAACGAAACGTTATCGACTAAAGATTCGCGTATTGGAGATCGTTTTACTGCAACCGTGATTGACCCGAGCCGGTTTGATGAAGCAAAGGTCTATGGACACATCAGCTCAATACAAAAATCAGGAAAGATCAAAGGCCGTACGTCGATGAATCTGGCTTTCGATTCAGTTGAGCTGCGGGACGGTCGAAGAGAGACGATGCATGGCTACGTAACTCGGGTTTATGGAAGCGATTCAGGCCGCGCCGACAATGAAGGCGGAGTTGAATCGGGAAGCCGAACGAAACAGGCAATCAAACGCGGGGGCATTGGCGCCACTGTGGGTGCAATCGTGGGTGGCATAGCCGGAGGAGGAAAAGGAGCTGCAATTGGTCTGATTATTGGCGGCGCCGGCGGTGCTGGGTCTCTTGCGGTGCAAGGCAGCAAGGAACTGAAAATTGAATCCGGCACCGAAATGTTAGTTCACGTGACCCGATAGTTCTTAGTCTCAGTTGTTCAACAGAGGCGCAAGGGCCAATGAAGGTCTTTGCGCCTCTTGTAGTGCAATGAGAGCTACCTGTCGAGGTTTTGGAGTGGCGGTAAACCACCCTTTCTCACCGAGAGGCTAGTGAATCGAGCTTTGTCAGTCTAATTGAATAGTAACTGAGAGGAGTTGGAAGAAAACAGCAGTGACGTCCGTCAAACGATGTAGCGGCGGGGGGATCGAATGGAGCAGCGCGCGGTGATGGCTGAACAAACAATTGACCGTGACGTCATTGCAGCTTGCCAGGATGGCGATCGCGAAGCCTTCCGGCTGTTGTTTGAACTCTACAAAGACAAAGTCTTTTCGATTGCGGTCTACTCCTTCAGCGGCGACCGGACCATTGCAGACGACGTAACACAGCAGATCTTTCTAAAGTTGTTCACGGTCATACGACAATTCCGCGGACATTCCGAATTCACGACCTGGCTGTATCGTCTTGTGATTAATGCATGCGTGGATGAACGGCGTCGGCGCAAACATCTTCTGCCGTGGGGAGAGGCCATGCCTGGAATCGATCAAAAGAAACGACCTGACAATCAGTATGCGAAGCTCGAGGTCGCAGAAGCAGTCAGGGCGGCGATCGCGCAATTGAAACCGAGCTTTCGCACACCGGTCCTGCTGAAATATATCGACGGTCTTTCGTACGAGGAGATTGCAGCGGTGATGGGATGTTCCAAGGGTACTGTTGCATCGCGGCTCAATCGTGCACACGCAGAATTAGCGCGCCGTTTGGTCCATTTGAAAGCCGAGGTTTCTGTCGAGTAAAAAACCGTCTTGGAGATTTTGAGCTATATGTTTTGGAGTCATGTAAAACGCGATCTCTCAGCTTACTGTCAGGGTGAACTCCAGCCTGAAGAGTCGCGGAAATTAGCCGAGCATTTGATTGCATGCGGAAGGTGTCGGACGAAGTTCGAAGAGATCAAGCTGGGTATTCGATTTGCTAATCAATTGCCACTTTTATCCGCCCCAGACGATTTATGGCTTCGATTGCGGCCGTTGCTCGCGAACGGGCGATCGCCAAGAAATGAGCGGAGGAATTCGTGGCGTTTTGGAATGCCGGCTTACGCTGCAGCGGCGGTGGCTTTCGCTGTTCTGCTTTCTATCGGAATATCCTGGCTCCGACGTTCTTCGACTTCGCCTATTACGCCGGCAGCCTGGCAAGTACAGCGCGTTAACGGTTTCCCGAGAATTGGCACAACCGAAATGAGCAGTGAAGGGCAGTTGGCCGTGGGACAATGGCTCGAAACTGATGCTAAGTCGAGCGCGCAAATTGCTGTCAGCACAATCGGCCAGGTCCGGATTGATCCAAACACACGCATTAGACTGGTCCAGACACAACCGACAGAACACCGCTTGGAATTGGCTCATGGTCGACTCACCGCGCGAATCTGGGCGCCCCCCCGGTTGTTCTTCGTCGATACACCGTCAGCAGTTGCTGCTGACCTGGGTTGTGCATATACGCTCGAAGTAGACGATTCGGGTAATGGTGTACTTCATGTCACGTCCGGCTGGGTAGCGTTACAACTGAATGATAAGGAATCTATGGTGCCGGCAGGCGCCGCCTGCCAGACGCGGCGAGGACTTGGGCCAGGCATTCCGTACTTCGAAGATGCCTCATTTGCGTTTCGTCAGGATCTGGCAAAAGTGGATTCGACTGATCTGCAGAATCCTCAACAGAAGACGTTAGTGGTCGATTCGCTGTTGAAGGAATCGCGGCCCCGTGACACTTTGACGCTCTGGCACCTGCTGGCGCGGGTTGATGGTGCCGATCGATCGGCTGTTTACGAAGTCATGTCAAACCTTGTACCGGCCCCGGATGGTGTCACCCGCGATGGCGTATTGCGGCTCGACCATCAGATGCTGGACTTATGGCGCACAAAATTAGAGATGACCTGGAATCACGATCTTACGCAAGCGGAAGTTAAGCGGATGTTCGCTCAGCCGGTGGCCGACATAATTTTCCGCGTTCGCAATGGGATTAAACATCGAGCGAGGCAGGTCGGGTTGAAATGAAAAGACTGGTTGGCATACTGCTACTCCAGTTGGTGCTCTACAGTTGCCATGGCCAAGTGGTCAATATGGCAGGTATAACCTTTGTTACAAAGCGAGTAGCTACGGGCCGCAACCCGGAAAGCGTGGTTGCCGCAGATGTTAATGGAGACAAATACCTCGATTTGTTGGTTGCGAATGCCGACGATAACAACGTCAGCGTGTTGCTAGGCGATGGCAAGGGCGGGATGATGCTCGCTACCAATTCACCATTCGGCGCTGGAGAAAATCCATCCGACATCGCGGTCGCTGATTTCAACCATGATGATCGCTTAGACTTGGCAGTCGCTAATCACGACACTAACCATCTCACTATTCTCCTCGGTAACGGCCACGGCCAGTTCTCGCCCGCACCACAACCTTCGGTCACAGTGAAGAGCAAGCCGCACCCGCACGGAATTGCGGCTGCCGATTTCAACGATGACGGTTGGCCGGATCTTGCAACTGACGACTGGCAAAATAATAACGTTACTATCGTTCTGAACGATGGTAGCGGCAGATTCATGTCACCGGGGTTGTCATTCTCAGTGGGAAGGATGCCCTATCACAAACTGCGCTCTGCTGATGTTAATGGAGATGGTAAGCCAGACGTTATCACAACAAATTTTGAAGGCGGCAACATCACTGTTCTCCTTGGGAATGGAAAAGGCGGTTTCAACCAACCTCCAGGTTCGCCGTTCGTTGCGAATGCGAAACCTTTCGGAGTTGCGATCGGTGATGTCAACGGAGACGGTAGACTTGACTTAGCTGTCGCGCACTACTCAGGCCATATTAATGACTCGAGTTCGGACCGTGTCTCGATCCTCCTCGGTACCGGCGATGGCGCCTTCAAACCTGGCTGGTCGCAACTCGTTCCCGGAAGAGCACCAACCGGGGCAGCGATAGGGGATATCAACGGTGACGGAATTGCTGACGTCGCATTTGTTAACTACGCAGCCGCGAGCGTCACACTGGTGTTGGGTACGAAAGGTGAGTTTCAAATTTCACCTCTCGTTGTCGCCGTGGGACAGTTACCGTCCAGCGTTGCGATGGGTGATTTAAACGGAGATGGTAAAGCGGATATCATCACTGCCAGTTCGGGCGATAACGACATTACAATCGCGCTGGCGAAATGATTCTTTAATCAGGCGAAAACCGTCGCTTATGAGGAGATTGTGGAGAGGACTTAAGTGGTTTCTGTTGATTGCGGTTGGCTTGTTTGTAACCGCACAGGCTATCCGACCGGCCAGGACCAATCCTGCTTCGGACCCCGCTGCATCGCTCACCTGGCAAAACGAAGTTGACCCAAAAGTCGTCGAAATTCTTGACCGGTCGTGTGGCGATTGCCATTCGAATAATACGCGTTGGCCCTGGTACGCAAACGTCGCACCGATATCGTGGTTCGTGATTGGACATGTCAACGATGCGCGCAGAGATCTGAATTTCTCCGAATGGGCGCGGTACACACCACAGCGGAAAGGGAAAAAGTTGCAAGAGATCTGCGACACCAGTAAATCTGGAGTGATGCCTCTTAGTTCCTACACACCCTTACATTCGGGATCGAAGTTGTCCGACTCGGACGTGGCAATACTTTGTGATTGGACCGTCGCAGAACGCAAACGTTTGCCAGAGCAGAATAAATAAGGGTTACACCCCAATCAGATGGCGGGTATCGTTGACGGCCAGCACTCGCACGAAACCATCGTCACGCAGTTCGAAACGAGTCACGCCACAATTAGAAGTTCCAATCCATACCGGCTTTAACTCAGGCGCGTCCAGCGCCCCCATCAAATGCAAACTCAGAATGCAGATCGTGCCGGTATGACTAAACACTGCAATCTTTCCGCCTTTGTGCATAGAGATAATCTCATCCAGCTTCCGCCAGGCCCGATCCAATAGTTGTCTATAACTCTCACCGCCCAATAGCACGTGCTCGAAGTCTCTTCGCAGCAAGGCCCCGTACTGTTCAGGATGCTGTTCTGCGGCGTCTTCAAACCGCATACCCTCCATCACACCGACACTTCGTTCACGAAAAGCTTCCGTTGCCTCGATTTTCAAGCTGGTGAGTCTTGCGACTGGTTTGGCGGTTTCAATTGCCCGAACCAGATCGCTCGAGTAGATAGCGGTGAGGGATTCCGCAGCTAGGCATTGAGCGGTGGCCAGAGCCTGTTTGCGTCCACGCCACGAAAGGGGAGTCGGGGTGTGGCCGCCAAACCGACGCTCAGCGTTACCTTCGGATTGCCCATGACGAATCAGCAGGACATGCGTTGCTACAGGCATGTTGTAGATAAGCGGCCTTCGGTTTTGCAACGGGCCAGCCAAAACCCTGAAGACCAAAAACTCCAGGGATTGCTTTTTACACAGCTACTGCTTCAGCTTTCAGCTTTTCAGCTTGATAGTGGGCAACAAGAGCGTCGATGAATGGGTCGAGGTTGCCTTCCATCACCTGGTCCAACTGATGAATCGTAAGGCCAATGCGGTGATCCGACACGCGGTTGTCTTTGAAATTGTAAGTGCGAATCTTCTCGGACCGATCTCCTGAACCGACCATTGAACGCCGCTCGCTCGCGACTGCTTCATGCTGTTTCTGTTCCTCAATCTCCTGTAAACGAGCACGCAGCACTCTCATGGCTTTGTCGCGGTTTTTGATTTGAGATTTTTCGTCCTGCATTGATACCACGACATTCGTCGGCAAGTGAGTTATGCGGACGGCGGAGTAGGTTGTGTTAACTGATTGTCCACCGGGACCTGACGAGCAAAACGTATCAATGCGCAGATCCTTCGGATCGATCTTCACGTCAACTTCTGCCGCTTCAGGTAATACAGCTACAGTAATTGCTGACGTATGGATTCTTCCGCTGGCCTCCGTTTGGGGAACCCGCTGCACGCGGTGGACGCCCGATTCGTGCTTCAGCTTGGAATAGACCTTGTCGCCTTCAATCAGCGCAATTGCTTCTTTAACGCCTCCGATACCGGATTCCGAAGCTTCGAGCACTTCCATGCGCCAGCCTTGGCGTTCGGCATAACGCGAGTACATCCGCAGCATTTCGGCTGCAAACAGTGTCGCTTCGTCGCCTCCCGTGCCGGCGCGAATTTCGAGGATCACGTTTTTCTCGTCATTCGGGTCTGTGGGTATCAATAAGACTCTTAATGCCTTCTCAGTCTCTTCGAGTTTCATCTGCAGCGCTTCGATTTCCAGCCGCGCCATCTCGCGCATGTCGTCGTCATCTGAACTGTCAAACAACTCACGTGCTTCAGTGAGCTGTTGTTTCACTGACTTCCACATCTGATACTTTTGGACTACCTCATCAAGCGTCCGATGTTGTTTCGCGACCTTCGCGTACGCTGAAGGATTAGATAGTAACTCCGGGCTCGACAGATCCGCGGTGAGTTCGTGGTAACGCGATTCAATTTGTTCCAATTTTTCCAGCATACATTTGCTTTAGGAGAGAGGTGCGACCGCAGGTTCGCCAGTCCATGGTTCCAGCTTCAACGACTCCTTCAGTGCTTCTATCGCTACTTCCAGTTGCTGGTCGTCCGGCTCTTGCGTCGTAATATTCTGCAACCAAACTCCAGGCCGCGTAATTAGTTTAAAAAACCAGCCACTCTCTTTTTTCGCCGAAAGTCGAATGATCTCGTAGGAAATTCCGGCGACGACTGGAATGAGAAGAATGCGGACGGCAAAGTTCAGCAGCAGCGAGTCAAACTTGATAACGGAAAAAAGAAGTATTGCTACCAACATCACTACCATCAGGAAGCTCGTGCCGCAACGAGGGTGTTGCCTTGGTTGTGGTCTAGCATTCGACACGGTCAGTGGCAAACCAGCTTCCCAGGTAAACACCGTCTTGTGCTCCGCTCCGTGGTATTGAAAGACCCGACGAATATCCTTCAATAGCGAGAACGTAAAGATCATGATCAGAAAGAAAGTCATGCGAATGAGCCCATCGATCAAATTAAAGGTTACGGAGGGTCGGACGGGTCGAAGATAAGTGCGCACACTCCCATACGTTTTTTCATACCATGTATCCGGTTCCGTATGGTTCTTAGCCGTCGTCGGGTCGACCGCTGCGCTCTGCTCAACGTTAGCTGTGCTGGAGATGCTTTGAGGAGCCCAGCCCGCGGCGATGAACAAAGCGTTAGTAAGCAACAGCGGTGCGGCGACGAACAGCAGCACGTTGAAAATCAATGCGAAGATTATCGAACCCGTGGCGGCGGCGGTCGCTCCCTTTCTCAATTCATCACGCGATCGTTTCTTGGTAGGTACCGGAAACAATCCGGGCACAGCTCCTGTCAGACCGGCAAAATCGCCTTCACCTTCTATCACGGCGGGCGTCAACGCGACCTTGACCTCTTTCACATTAGACTTTTCCGCTTCAGCAAGAGCTTCGCTGGCCGAATAGTTCAGAGCCTTAACACCCAAACCCATCGATTGCACCAGCACCGCTCCACCGCGCAAAACCGGCAGCTTGAGTATTGGGTATTTGTCGCTCCATTTGGAAACACGCGCTGAGACATTAATGATCGTGCCGTCGGGCTTACGCACCGCAATCGCATAGGCGTTCGGAGTGCGCATCATGACGCCTTCAATTACGGCCTGACCGCCGACGATCAGATCTTTTTCTGCTGTGCTCATGTTGTCAGTCGCTCAATAAAATATTCGAAAACCGATTGTGTACTTACAACAATGCCGGCGATTCTGTGGGCACTCTCCTTTTGATGCAGAAAGAGTGACCAGCTAATTAACGCCGGCATGATTTTAATTTAGCTAATGTTGCTGTCGAGAAAACATTTTAAATGTCGACATTAAGCGCTGGCAGTGCCTTCTGGTGCCGGCTTCTTTCCATAACGCTTATTGAAACGATCGACGCGGCCAGCAGTGTCAACCAGCTTTTGCTTGCCTGTGAAAAATGGATGGCAAGCTGAGCAAATTTCTACGTGCAGGTCCGCCTTTCTTGTTGATCGGGTCTTGAACGTCTCACCACACGCGCAGGTGACGGTTATCTCGTTGTATTCGGGGTGAATTCCAGGTTTCATTATTCTCTTTCGACTCTCCTATAGACGCCAGTGCGGTCAAATTATCAAACAACTTATGATAGGTGTCGACCGCTACTAACGTCAAGCAAAGGTTAGGTTTGTCTGCGTCGTTTTGATTTTTTGCTGTGTTGACAGCGGCCAGATCGCATGGTTAAATCGATATTGCCGTCCTTTAGCAAAAAGCAGCGACTTTCTAAGCTGGAGTTTAAGCAACTTATCGGTGTGAGCACGCCCAACCTAATCAGGATCAGAACCGCGGTTTAGAGTCGAGTCGCAGGACATCTATGTCAGAAGACACGAAGCAACCGGAGCCACTACAGTCCCACTCCCCTGACAGCAAAGAAGCCGAGGCTGGCACACCACCACCATCGTCGATCCCTGGTGCAAAAGAAGTGACATCGGCTGACGCTGAGAAAGCAGCGATGGTCGAACAGGCAAAGAGTCGCGTGGCTGCCGTTAAAGAGAACCTGGCTCAATCCGCCTCAGCTCCTGCAGGGGCCGCACCTAAACCACCCGTAAAGAAAAAAGAGGAAGGGCCGAAACCAACTGACGCAAGCGGCCATCCATTAGTCCAGAAGTTGCGAACGAAGTTTCCTGACGCTGTGATTGAAGCGGTCGAATTCGTCAGCCAGCTGTCCGTGCGAGTAACTCGCGCGAGCGTCGTCGATTGCTGCGATTTTCTCCGCACTGACGACGAGACTCGGTTTGACTATCTTTCAGATCTGACTTGCGTCCATTATCCCGACCGTCCGACTGAGCCATTCGAAATTGTTTACAATCTATATTCGATACCAAATAACGAGCGCGTCCGTCTCAAAGTGAATACAACCGCGGACGAGGGCGTTGATAGTGTCACCAATGTATGGCCTTCAGCTAATTGGCTGGAACGTGAAGTCTTCGATCTATTTGGCGTTCCCTTTCACAATCATCCTGATCTGCGACGTATCTTGTTACCGTTCGATTGGGAAGGTCACCCACTTAGAAAAGACTTTGCGTTGGAGTTTGTAGAAAATGAATGGACTCGTAAGCATCTGCCAGAACAGACTGATGTACAACTGGAACAATTGCAGCAGCGTCGCGCGTACGGTCTCGAGATTCTCTCTGTGCCACAAGAGAAGTTGATGCGTGAGATTTTCCGCAGTGACAAAGAGGTAATGACAAAAGACAAGTAACGGACGATTCAAGTTTAGGATGTCTCCCAAAGAGATTGCTCTTCATTACGGTGGCAAAGTATTTGATTCGCCCGAAGCGGCGAAAGTCGCGGGATTTGTCTTAGGTGAGACGGCAGCGCCGCGTAACGTTTGGAACAAGGCAAGCGCTGCAAGTGCGATTGTCCTGAAACTTCTCGAAAAAAAATCCAGCGGTGAAGCTGAAGAAATCGGACTGATAGTCGAACCATCGCGCGTAACTGGTTGTTACAAACCACATTCTTCGGTAGCCCCGGCAGCATAGATTAAATTCATTCATGCATCAGGTAGAAATAGCTACAACTCAGGAAACTTTACTCGACAGCCCCGAGATGGTGCTGAACATGGGTCCGCAACACCCGTCGACTCATGGCGTACTTCGTATAATTCTGAAGCTTGATGGCGAAACTGTAATCGATCTTGACTGCGACATCGGATTCCTCCACCGCGGCATGGAGAAGATAGCGGAGAACCGGATGTACACCCAGATCGCTCCTTACTGGGACCGGTTGGACTACATTGCAGCTGTTTCAAATGGATTGGTGTGGGTCGAGACTGTCGAGCAAATGATGGGTCTTGAAGTACCGCCTCGAGCGCATTATCTCCGCACGATTCTTACGGAACTCAATCGCATCGCGTCGCACCTGCTTTGGCTCGCAACTCACGCACTGGATATTGGCGCAGTAACCGTGTTGCTTTGGGCGTTACGTGAACGGGAAGAAATTCTGAAAATTTTCGAGCGGCAGTTCGGAGCGCGCTTGACCTGCCATGCTTGGCGCGTCGGCGGAATGCCGAACGATGCATACGATGATTTCAATGGGGACGTGCGGCGCTTCGTCAACAATTTTCCCAGGCGACTCGATGAATATGAAGCAGTGCTCTCGGAGAATCGCATCTGGCTCAGTCGCACGGTCGGCATTGGCGTGATTTCCGCGGAAGACGCAGTGGCCATCGGTTTGTCTGGACCGGCACTACGTGGTTCTGGCGTCGCGTGGGACATTCGTAAGGCCCGACCATACGCCGCGTACAACGACATGGATTTTGACGTCCCGCTTGGAGAGAACGGCGACACCTACGATCGATATCTTGTGAGACTTGAAGAAATGCGACAGTCGAGACGAATTATCGATCAGGCGCTTGATAAGTTGCCCGACGGTCCAGTTAATGCAAAGTTACCGAAGATCGTAAAGCCGCCCGTGGGCGACTACTATCATTCAATCGAAGGTCCAAAAGGTGAAATTGGCTGTTATTTAGTTTCCGATGGAACTGCTCAACCATGGCGGGTCAGGGTAAGACCACCGTCGTTTATTAATTTGCAGGCATTGAAGAAACTCTGCATTGGCCATCTTGTCGCAGACGTCGTCGCGATTATCGGGACGCTCGACATCGTGCTTGGTGAGATCGATCGCTGATGAACCTGTTCACATAACAACGATGCTTCTCTTTGCTCCCATAAACTTTATCGATCAACTGCTGCTGAAGTACTTCAGCGCGGAAACAATCAACTATTTCGTCTGGCCGTTAATTCAAATTGGGCTGGTCGTCACGTTGGTTGCCTTATGGGTTGCATATGCGACGTACCTCGAAAGAAAGATTTCCGCTTTCATGCAAGCCAGACTCGGTCCAATGCGCGTCGGCCCATGGGGCTTGCTGCAGCCGATTGCAGACGGTCTGAAGCTACTGACTAAGGAAGACTTCATTCCTGAAAAAGCCGACCGCTGGATCTTCTTCTTCGCGCCTTACATTGCCGTTGCTGCCGCATTCATCGTCTTCTCGGTGATACCTTTCGGTCCGGACTGGGCGGTGATTACTGATGTAAATATAGGGCTGTTGCTTGTGCTTGCCGTGTCGAGCGTTGGCGTACTCGCATTAATTCTCGCCGGCTGGTCGTCAAATTCCAAGTATTCACTCCTGGGCGCACTGCGTTCGAGCGCCCAAATGGTCTCGTACGAAGTGTCGATGGGTCTTGCACTGATTGGAGCGTTGATGTTTGCCCGCACACTCTCGTTGTCGGGAATTGTCGCCGCACAGGGATCGGATTCGATCTGGTTCATCGTCTATCAACCAGTCGGGTTTCTTCTTTTTCTCGTTAGCGGAATTGCCGAAAACAATCGTGCTCCATTCGATTTACCGGAAGCAGAGTCGGAACTCGTTGCGGGATTCCACACAGAATACTCCGGGTTTCGTTGGTCACTCTTTTTCATGGCTGAATATGCAGCCATGGTTGTTGTTGCGGCCGTAGCTACAACTCTGTACCTGGGAGGCTGGTATTTCCCATTTGTCTATGGCCTGACTGAGGCTCGTGGTTATCACAACGTTTACGTAGTTGTGAGTCTGCTTGTGTTTCTGATCAAAGCGTCGGTCATCCTTTATCTCTACTTTTGGCTGCGCTGGACACTGCCGCGTTTTCGTTACGACCAACTGATGGATATCGGTTGGAAATGGTTGATCCCTTCCGCACTCATCAATATCACGCTATCAGCCCTGGCCGTGTTTGTTATTCAGGCACTGGAAGCGTCGCAAACGCTGCACACGATTGAGTCTTTAGGCCCGCACTTGAATCTGACAGCCAAGGGCAAAGCAGTTATGATCGGGTTTGGCATTCTTGGGTTCTTCATTACAGGCGCGCTGCTGTCGCGCATCAACTGGCGCTCGCGCGACTTTAACCTGAAGAGTCAGCGCAGGAATATACGATTGATAGACTTGCCGAAGGGAAAACCGGCTGTACCTGTCGCCTAAGTGTTTTTGGTTGCCGAGTTGATTGCGATTGGCACATGACAGACGTTGAATTTGAGAATCAGCAACCAACAATTATCACGTGGGTTCTAGTTTATGCCACTTGTTAGAGTTCCAAAGCCAACATTCACACAGAAGCTGAAGCGCTTCTTTATGGTGGACCTTCTTAAAGGGCTCAGTTTGACGTTGAAATACAACGTCGGCGCTTTGACCGACAAAGACTCAGTTGCCGGTAAAGGCATCTACACTGAGCAATACCCAAAAGTTCGCCCCGATGTTGCTCCGCGTTTCCATGGCGCTCCTCGTTTGAACATGGATCCCGAAACGCACGACACGCTTTGCATCGCCTGCAATCTTTGCGCGATCGCTTGTCCGGAAGACTGCATCGATGTGATTCCAATGGATGTGGAGATCATGGTCGCCGGCAAGCCGCGAAAAAAGAAGGTGCTCGACGAGTTTATCTTTGATACTTCGCGCTGCATGTTTTGTGCCTTGTGTCAGGAGGCATGTCCAACATTCTGTCTTGAGTTAACGCAGGATTTCGAACTTGCAACCTACTCGCGCGCCGGCTTCGTTTGGAACCGCGAAATGCTCGAGCAGGGTCGCGAAACCGTGAAGTATACGAAATAGCAGGTTTTCAACTTTGGCCGTTCGTAGTCTGTAATCAGTTGCGGTAACCCAGTGAGCGACGGGAGAGCGAAACGGACCATGTACAAAGATCAAAGACCAAAGATCACGGACCTGAGACAAAACCAACGACCAAAATGACTCTTACCGGATGGGAAGCTGTTTTCTTTTGGGTGTTTGCAATTGCCGCAATCTTCGCGGGCCTCTTGACCGTAATGGCGCGTAATGCAGTTCACAGCGCGTTGTTTTTGATCTCTTCGCTTCTGTCAGTGGCCGCACTCTTTATTCTGCTGCGTGCGGAATTCATTGCAGGGGTTCAGATTCTGGTTTATGTGGGCGGCGTGATGGTACTTTTTCTGTTCGTCATCATGCTTGTCAACGTCGGGTCTGAAGAACGCGGACAGGAAGAAATCTTCAATAACCAGCGACAAGTAGCATTCAGCCTGGTTTTCTGTTTTCTATTGGTGGGCGGTTTACTGTTCGCCATCAACTCGGGTTACGCGAAGCTGCGCGAGCGGGATGCAGTAAAACTCGCTCAGGCGCAACAAGAAGCTAATTCGGAAGAAGCCTCCTTGCCAAAATCAGCTACTGGTGCAAGCCGGATTACGCTGGCAACAGAAGCGGTGGGCGGCAGTCTCTATCGGTATGCCTCACTTCCTTTCGAAATAGCCAGCGTCTTGTTGTTGGTGGCGATCATCGGTTCGGTGATGCTGGCGCGTACTTTGAAACAGGAAGCGTCTGCTGACGACCTGGCTCCGGAAGTTCTCGAGAAGGAATTGAAAGAACATCATGATATCGGAATCGTTGAGGTCGAAGTTTAGAATCTTATGCCCGTTGCCAATGCAGTCTTGACGTTGATGTTGCAGGAAACCTCCGGCGGCCGATTGTCTGTGATGGTCCAGAGCGCAAAGAGCCCTGATCTCTCAAAGTTTCTTGTGATCGGCGCATTGTTATTCATCATTGGCGTCGCTGGAGTGCTGACGAGACGCAACATCATCGTCATCTTTATGTCCATCGAACTCATCCTCAACGCGGCAAACCTGAATTTCATCGCTTTCTCGCGTTACCTTCAACAGACCGGCAGTCCGAACGCGCTTGCGGGACAAATATTCACGGTATTTGTAATAGTGGTGGCCGCTGCAGAAGCCGCTATCGGTTTGGGTATTGTGATCGCGCTTTACAGGAACAAAGAGACGATCTGGGTCGACGAAATTGATCTGTTGAAATGGTAAAAGCTTTGGACTGTGGTTTTTCGTCTTTGGCCTTTGAAAGTCTACTGCGGCCAGAGATCACAATTACCTGAGACCAAAGCTCAAAGACCAATGTATCAATACATCTGGCTAGTTCCCCTACTACCACTCGCAGGCGCCGCGATCAACGGCTTCTTCGGACGCGCATTCCGTTTTCCTGAGAAGCTGGTTGGAGCCATTGCCGTTGGATCGGTTGCGCTCTCGTTCCTCATCAGTCTAGCAGCAGTTTATTCGTATGGGTTCGGTTCGAACGCGAAGTGGCCCAACACCTACGTCACCAGTGAGGACGGCGCCTTTAGTTACAACTGGATTCCTGGTGGTGCCATACGGATCACGCAGGGGAGTGAAGCACGTGCAGATGCGAAGGGCGCAGCTCCGCAGTCTGGTGAGCTATTGAATATAGAGTGGAGCTATCAACTCGACGCGCTCTCGTCCATCTTCATGCTTGTCGTCACCGGAGTAGGTCTATGCATCTTCGTATTCGCGACCGGCTATATGCATGGAGACGCGGGATTCTATCGTTTCTTCGCTTACATGGGGCTGTTCATGTTCGCGATGCTTGTGCTCGTAATGGGGTCCAACTTTCTCATGATGTTTGTTGGTTGGGAAGGAGTGGGTCTCTGTTCTTATTTACTAATTGGCTACTACTTCGATCGACAGGAAGCCGCTAACGCTTCGCGCAAAGCATTCATCACAAATCGCGTCGGCGACTTCGGATTTGCGCTCGCGATCTTTGGAATCATAGCTACTTTTGGAACGGCTCAATATGCGGATGTATTCGCACAGGCGAAGAGTTACCCTCTCGAATTGTTGGGTAATTGGGGCGTGCTTTCATGGATAGCACTCGGTTTATTCATTGGCGCTTGCGGTAAATCTGCTCAACTGCCGTTGCACGTCTGGCTTCCTGATGCCATGGCCGGCCCGACCCCGGTTTCCGCACTTATCCACGCGGCGACAATGGTGACGGCAGGTCTTTACATGGTCACGCGAACGAATGTCATCTTTCAGCATTCACAAACGATGCTGCTGGTTGTCGCACTTGTCGGTGCGGCTACTGCCTTATTTGCCGCGACCATTGGGATAACCCAAAACGATATCAAGAAGGTACTCGCGTATTCAACGGTATCCCAGCTGGGTTTCATGTTTATGGCCGCCGGGGTGGGGGCATTTGCAATCAGCATCTTTCACGTGATGACGCACGCATTCTTCAAAGCGTTGATGTTTCTAGGCGCCGGCAGTGTGATTCACGGCATGCACCACGAGCAGGACATGCGACGTATGGGTGGGCTGAAGAAATACATGCCGTATACCTATCTGACGTTCCTGGCTGGATGGTTAGCCATCTGCGGCATCATTCCTTTCAGCGGTTTCTGGTCCAAAGACGAAATTCTATGGAATGCAGCCTCAACAACCTACATCCCGCTCGGATGGATTGTTTGGTTGGTGGGAACAATCGCGGCTACGTGCACGGCGTTTTATATGACCAGATTGATGGCCATGACATTCTGGGGCAAGGAACGGTTCCTGGAAGGAGCGGGTGGTGAAGCAGACGAAGCACATGCTTCCGCATACGACAAGGGTTTGCGTCCGCATGACGCGGTAATGGCATCCGCGGGCGATCGGCCACGGCACGAGCCAGGAGAGCATATTGGTCCGATTCGTGAAGATATCCCCACACACTTGGCTAGTGCGGGGCACGGAACTCATGCACACGGGGCACACATTCCACACGAGTCGCCGGCATCGATGTGGGTACCGTTGGCCGTACTCGCAGCGCTGGCCACAATCGGCGGCTTTGTAGGAATCAGCACCGCTTTTACAGGTGGCAAGCACGTTGCTGGAAAACTGAATATTGTTGAATGGATGAAACCCGTGATCTGGAATCCGGTTACGCGCGAGTTTGGGGATGAATTGCCGGCCAACGCTCAGGGGCGTACTGAATTGGTCGCAACGCCCGCTGTCGGAGAACATGAGGAAGTGCGTGAGGGCGCGTATGGCGCTACCGGCTTTAATCTTGCGCACACATTACAAGGTAGCGTTCACAACGAAACTCTTACGGAGTGGGTCTTTATTGTCATCTCGCTATTTGTTGCTGCTCTTGGAATTGGTTTGGGATTCCTCTTCTACATCAAGGACACTCGTTTACCGAATATTTGGGCCCATCGTCTACGCCCACTTTATGAAGCGAGCTACAACAAATACTGGGTTGACGAATTCTACGGCTGGGCGGTCACGCGTCGCACCATGGCCGCGGCTCGTGGCGTCTTCGCGTTTGACTCAAAGGTGGTTGATGGCGGCGTCAACGGTGTAGCGGCTCTCGGTAGACTTTTAAGTCAAATCGTGGGTGGATTCGACAAGTATTTTGTCGACGGAATCGTAAATACGGTTGCAGCATTCATCATGCGGCTAATGTCGCCGCTGTTCCGCGCCGCGCAGACGGGATTTACACAAAACTACGCCCTCGTGATGGTATTGGGACTCATGATTGCCGTTATCGCGTTCTTTGCAGGCGACATCATCGGCGCACTCAAAGCGGTGGTCGCAGTCTTCGTTTAGTTCGCATTCTAAATTTCGAATCGCGCACAACTAACATTGGCGCGTCGACAACTTCAATGAACAACTCTTATATCCTTTCTCTGATCACCTGGTTACCGGCAGTCGGTGCAGTTGTTATTCTGGCGCTGATAAAAAAAGATCAATCGACTCTCATCAAGCGTTTTGCCACTGCCTGGTTGGCTCTCGATTTCCTCGCCTCACTCTGGCTCGTGAAATACAACAGCGCCGCCGGTGGTATGCAGTTTCTGGAAGACCATCAGTGGATTCCAGTGATTGGCGCTCGTTATCAGATGGGACTTGACGGAGTTGCCGTATTGTTGATTTTGCTCACCACTTTGCTTGGCGCTATCGCTTCACTGTCTTCGTGGAACTACATTCAAAAGCGCGAGAAGGAATATTACGTTCTGTTGTTGCTCTTGCAGACCGCCGTGATCGGCGTGTTCGCTTCGATGGATCTTTTCCTGTTTTACTTGTTCTTCGAAGTCTCGCTCGTGCCGATGTATTTCCTGATTGGGATTTGGGGTGGCGAGAACCGTCTTTACGCCGCGATTAAATTCTTTCTTTACACCCTTGTGGGGTCCGTGGTGATGCTGCTCGGTGTGCTGAAGATGTATTTCCTGACGCAAGACACAGCACTCACCGGCAAGATCACGCAAGCTACGTTGACACTGCTGGCGGGCAATGAACAAGCTTCTCAACTCGTGTCGTCAACATTGCAAGCCGCAGTGAATAATGGAACCGGAACTTTCAACATCGTCTACATGCAGGCCCTCGGATCGGTAATGCCGATGGGCACGATGCAGATTCTGCTGTTCCTCGCCTTCGCGCTCGGCTTTGCAATCAAAGTACCAATGTTTCCGTTCCACACGTGGCTACCCGACGCTCACGTTGAAGCGCCTACGGCAGGGTCGGTCATACTTGCAGGAATTCTACTGAAGTTGGGCACCTACGGTTTCTATCGCTTCAACCTGCCGATGTTCCCTGGTGCTTCCAGGGATGAAAGTAGTTGGGTTACCAGCATGGGAACGTTTGGCATGCGAAGTGTCATGGTGTTCCTTGCAATCGTGAGCATTATTTACGGCGCGCTTGCGGCAATGTACTTCGTTGTTAAGCGCGATGGCGATATTAAAAAGCTCGTCGCTTATTCGTCGGTGTCGTCGATGGGCATGGTCATGCTCGGATTGTTTGCTTTGAATCCGAACGGGGTTAATGGCGGTGTGATGCAAATGGTCAATCACGGCATTTATTCCGCAGCGCTGTTTCTGCTTGTCGGAATCATCTACGAGCGACGTCACACGCGAAATGTATCTGAGTTTGGCGGATTGTCGCACGTAATGCCGGGTTACGCGGCAGTCTTCCTAGGAATGGTTATGACAGCTATTGGGCTGCCGTTGCTGGCGGTATTCATTTCCGAGTTTCTCGCGTTGCGAGGGGCATATGAAGCCAATCCCGTTTGGGCCGCGCTCGCTGCACTCGGCATTATTCTGAACGCCGGATATTTTCTGTGGCTGTACCAACGAATGTTTTTTGGCAACATTGACAATCCAAAGAACGAAAAATTATTGGACCTGAACACTCGCGAGTGGGTATACATGGCGCCCTTGCTGATTATGTCTTTGTGGATCGGCGTTTATCCCCAGCCTTTCCTCCGATACATTCAGCAGCCCGTTAACGCGATCGTTAAGCAGATAAAACCGGACTATCAAATTCCGGGAATGGCAGGACCGGCAATTCCCGCGCGCGCCGAGAAGTAACGACGCTGATTGCCGGTTGCGTTATTAAAGACTGAAAACCAAAGATTAAAAACTAAACAACTGATAACTGAATTGATGCTCCTTTTGCAGGCCAATACAACAGGTTTATTTAATGTCGCCGACCTCCAGCTCATCGCGCCAGAGCTGATCCTGACCGTGTGCGCCGGCATCGCATTGGTCATGGAAGTCATTCTCCCGTATCGCAAAAGCAGGTTGATTGCTTACTTCGCGCTGATCGGAGTTGGCCTTGCCTCGATATCGCTTGGCGTGCAGTGGTTTTCCATGCGCGACGGTCACGCGATCGATGGCTTTTATGGCATGGTCCGAATTGATGGCTTCTCGCTTCTGTTTAAAGCGGCATTTCTCGCCGCAGGGGGCCTGACCATTGGGATCTCTACACGTTATCTCGACATTGAAGGCGAGCAACACGGCGAATATTACGCCTTGGTCTTGTTCGCCACTGTCGGGATGATGTTTCTCGCGTGTGGTTACGATTTCATTTCCCTTTACATCAGCCTTGAGCTGATGGCGCTTACGTTTTATGTGTTGGTGGCATTCACTAAACGCGAGAAGAAATCCAACGAAGCAGCAATGAAATATTTCCTGCTCGGCGCTTTTTCCTCCGGAATATTGCTGTATGGCATGTCGCTGCTTTACGGCGTCGCAGGTTCGACCAACATCGGCGAAATCGGACTGGCGGTAAGAGCTAATGCCGAATCTTTACGGCCTATGCTTCTGCTGGGCATGATTGCATTGGCGGCTGGCCTTTTCTTCAAGGTGGCTGCCGTTCCGTTTCACATGTGGGCGCCCGACGTTTACGAGGGTGCCCCAACACCAGTAACAGCTTTTCTTTCAACCGGGTCGAAAGCTGCCAGCTTCGCACTGTATGCACGTATTTTCATCGTAGCCCTCGGCGATATGCGTGCTGACTGGGCGCCGCTCCTTGGCCTGGTCGCAGCAATTACCATTATGGTCGGCAACTGGGCCGCAGTGACCCAGCAAAACTCAAAACGGCTGCTTGCGTATTCTTCAATTTCAAATGCCGGTTATCTGCTCCTCGGACTCGTCGCTGGTAACGAATACGGATATCTTGGTCTTATCATTTATTTGTTTGTGTACACGCTTATGAACATGGGCGCTTTCGGCGTGATTATAAGTTTGCGCCGGCGGGGAACTATCGGCGACAACGTTGACGACCTCACTGGCCTCGGACAGAAAGCCCCGGGACTCGCAGCAATGATGGCGGTGTTCATGCTCTCATTGGGGGGTCTTCCGATGACGGGTGGGTTCATTGGCAAGTACTTTCTTTTTGGTGGATTACTCCAGCGGGGCGCCGCAGATGGCAAGAATTGGTACTACTGGCTCGCACTATGGGCCATCATCAACACGGTAGTTTCATTCTATTATTATGTGCGCTTTATCAAGGTGATGTATCTGGGCGATCGTGTTGCAGACGACAAACCGCTCGCGCTTTCGGCCGCTTTGCAGACAGCGCTCGTCTTGTCGCTGGTTGGAGTAATAGTCATTGGCGTTTTCCCGCAACCTTTAATTGCGGCTGCTAAGCAGTTGTTGAAGAGTTTCCTGCAAACCTAAAATTTTCAGCGTTGAAAATGGACTGCGGCGATGTTTTGTTTCAAAACATCGCCCATTTTTATGTATATCTTTTATTTTCTGGGAATGATTGCGCTCTGGTTTGGCGTGCAGTCGCTGTTGAGCGGATTGAGATATCGCGTTTACGTAAACCGCGAGATAAAAAGAGAGCTCCCGCCCTTTACACCGTTCGTATCAGTCATAGCTCCAACGCGTGGACTGGATGACGAACTCGCAGAAAACGTGCGCGCATTGTTTGAACAGGAATATCCCTGTTACGAGATAGTGTTCGTATTTGACCGAACAGACGATCCCGCAATTAAGACGATTAACGACGTAGGTAAGACACAAAAAACGAAACACGAAATCCTGATCGCAGGCCCGGCAGTCACAGACGGCCAAAAGGTTCATAACCTCCGCGTTGCGGCCGACAAAATCAGCGACGCTTCCGAGGTACTCGTCTTTGCCGATACGGATGCGCGACCGACGCGTGAATGGTTACGACATTTGGTAGCACCTCTCGCTGATGAAAACATTGGCGCTGCAACCGGTTATCGGTGGTTCGTTCCATTTAGCGGCGGTCTTCCATCTCGTCTGCGTGCCATTTGGAATGCATCTGTCGCGTCAGCATTGGGACAAAATGAACGCAAGAACTTTTGTTGGGGAGGCGCCACCGCGATTGCACGCTCGGTGTTTGAACGGTTGAGAGTTGTAGACCAATGGCAGGGAACTGTTTCGGACGATTTCACGCTAACCCGCGTATTGCAAGAGGCGGGTTTACTTATCCACTTTACGCCGGCTTGTTTAACTCCCTCGATTGGTGACTGCGGATTCCGAGAGCTGCTGGAATTTACCACACGTCAGCTTAAGATCACGCGAGTGTATGCCCCGCATTTGTGGCGCGGTGTCTTATTTGGTGGCTCGCTTTTCGTGTTTGTGTTCTTTGGTGGATTAATTCTGGTTGGTGTTCGGCTCTTACTGGGATTGCATGTTGCCATCGTAATCGTAGTTCTGTCTTCAATGTTTTTATTGGGTGCCGCAAAGTCCTATGTCCGGTGGATGGCTGTCCGGAGCGCCTTGCCCGAATATCGGACTCCGTTGCTGAACGATTTACCCGCGCAACTACTGCTGTGGCCGTTTGCATCGCTGCTTTACCTGTACAACGCCATCGCTGCTGGGTTTTCAAGGCGTATCCAATGGCGTGGCATTACGTACGAATTGAAATCACCCACTCGAGCTGTCATTATCTCTCGCGATTTGGACGGGCTTCGCAAGCGCAGCGCGACCCGGATCTGAGTCGAGGGTATAACGATCCTTGGATCTGACGCCGGATGCCAGCGTACGCCAAAGAAATTCAATGACCAATAAAGTCGTACAATTCGTGCAGTTGTTGCGCTCTTGCAAGCGCGAGAAACGCCTGGGAACAGTAATCCTGTTTGTCACGTCGCGTTGTAACGCATTCTGCCAAACCTGTTTCTATCACGAGGAACTGAATCGCCCGGGCGATATGACCTTCGCGCAGATTCAAAGCATCTCCGAAACAATGCCTTCCATCACCGACCTTTGGTTGTCGGGCGGTGAGCCCACTTTGCGCCGCGATATCTCGCGAATTATCGATCTGTTTGTAGAAAATAACCACGTCAATCGTGTGATCATTCCCACAAATGCGTTGATCAAGTCGCGGGTTGGAGAAATTGTCGATCAAGCGTTGGATCACAATCCCCAAATAGATCTGTACTTGAATATCGCGCTGGATGGTTATGGTGAAACTCACGATCGCATTCGTGGGGTGCCTGGCCATTGGGACAAGACGCTTGACTGTATTAAGTCGCTGTCTTTCTTCAAAGAAAAATATGGTGACCGGCTAAGACTAAACGTCAATACCGTGGTTTGCGCCGAAAACTACGCCGAGATTGAAATGCTGTCGGAGTTTATGTGGTCCAACTTCAAGCTGGATGGCCAATATTTCAACATCATTCGTGGTGAAACGCTGGTTGGCGAGCAGATCAAACAAGTACCGCCCGACGCGCTACCCGCAATTTATCGTCACGTTTCGATCATGACGAAACGATATGGCGATCGAATGTTTGCAGGCGATGATCGGAGTCGTAGATTCGTGAAGAACATTGCTTATGTTGGAGCAATTACGACTCATTATCGCACTCAACATGCAAACTTTGAGCAGCCTACACCTTGGCCATTTCCGTGTACGGCCGGTGAAACGAGCGTAGTCATTGATTACAACGGTGATGTTCGCGCCTGCGAATTACGCGAGAAGTTTGCCTTGCTCGCGGATTACAACTATGACTTCGGCGCGTTGTGGTCTGCGCATGAAAGACAGGCGGAGCTGCATTCTATCGATGGTGGCAATGCGTGCTGGTGCACGCATGTCTGTTTCATTCACGATTCAATGCGTCATTCCCGGCGAGCGCTGCTTTACGAATTGCCTAAAAACTATTTGCGGCGACAGACGTGGTGAGTCGTGATGCCGGAAAAAACCGACGAAACATCAGAAACAAATCGAAAGAGCGGCATTGCTTATGCGGCAGCACTCACCCTGTTCGTCTCGGTTGCGGCTTTCTGTGGTCTTGGCTGGTTGCTCGATCATTGGCTTGGTACGAAGCCATGGTTTTTAGTCGGGGGAATAGTTCTGGGGTCAGCTGCCGGTCTTTTTGAGTTCGTTCGTCTCAGCGCAAAGACACTATAGCCTACGCCCGCCACTGAAGCGTTGTGGCAGGGACCGCTTTCAAAGGTGTGAGAAAATCGCGGATAGAGCTCAAGCCTCACACATCGCAACTTGGAGCCGTGCCGACGCTGAGCTCTGCCCCTTTTCCAACCTGGGAATTACCTGCTGCCGCCGTCGTGGAATCTGTTCCACGAGAATTCACCTGAAGCTACGGTGTGGTTGAAGCGTCCGCTGCGCAACTCGACAACTTCGCGAGTTGACGGTTAAAATCACCGACTTCGTAATGGCCACCCGCGCAAACTATTCAACCGAGAACACCGTTTCCGGCGATGCCGCTCTAAACCAGCGGATGCAGCTGGTGATGGTGATCGTTACTGTGGTTGCGTCCGGCGTTGCACCGTTCGCCGCACCGTGGCGGGTAGCAACTGGCTTGTTGCTGGGAGGAGCGCTATCACTGCTGAATTACCGATGGTTACATCAGTCTACTGCCGCAGTGATCGCGTTGAATGCCGGTGGCCAGATCTCACGGATGCGACTGGCGCAATACGCATTTAGATACGCTGTTATCGCAGGCATTGTCGTTGTCGCTGCCGAGTTAAAGTTAGCGTACCTGTCGGCATTGATCATAGGCCTCGGTAGCTTTGTTGTTGCGATATTCTTCGAGGCGCTACGGGTCTTTTATTTAGCATTTATCCATGGAGAGGAAATGAGTTGATGTTCTGGTTGCAGGAGGCTGCGCACGCAGCCGGTGAACAGGAAGCGCAAGAGCACGCTCCAATCGTGGTCCAGTTGGTGAACCAGTATCTCGGTCAATGGGCCTACGATTTGGAAATGAAATATACCTATCCTGTGTGGGCCAAGTTTTTTGCGAAATTTGGTACAACTCCTGACGCAGTGTTCGGCCCGTACACACCGGAAAATGCGATACCGTGGTACACAGTTATGTTCGTCATCGCTTGTATTCTGAGTGTCGCGATCGTTTGGATTCTCAAGGGACAGCTCTCTGCGGAACGACCAGGGCATGGCCAGCAAACGCTGGAGGTCGGTGTGTTGGCAGTTCGAAGTATGCTTGAGGACATTATTGGCCCGCACGGCTTGCAGTACTTTCCCGTTGTGATGACATTCGCGGTGTTGATTTTAGTGTCAAATCTAATGGGATTATTCCCGCTCTTCATGAGCCCGACATCAGCAACCAGTGTGACATTTGCGCTCGGGCTGAGTTCGTTCCTTTATTACAACTATATCGGTATTCGAGAGAATGGAATCTTTGGCCACTTGAAGCATTTCGGTGGTCCCATCTGGTGGATTGCGTGGTTGATCTTCCCAATCGAATTGATCAGCAACTTGATTAGACCATTCTCCCTCGGGATACGTCTGTTCGGTAACTTGTTTGCTGACGAGAAGGTGTTGGATACCGTTGCGCACCTGCACCCTCCGGTTACATGGTTTGCGCCGATTCTTTTGATGCCGTTGAGCGTTTTTGTCGCTTTTGTGCAAACGTTTGTGTTCATACTGCTTTCGCAACTCTATCTGAGTGAAGTTTCGCACCCGCCGCATGAGGCTCATGCGACGCATACAGCAGATGAAGATCAGAGCGACGAGTTTATCGTACCTGTCTTAACGTAGTCTTAACGGAAGCGCGTTTGTGAGCGATGTGGTCACTGCGGCCGCACACGTTACGCGCAAACGAAGAGTTCGCACCACACGGTATTGGTAACTTCATAGCTTCGCGTTTGGAAGCGGTTCTGGTCTGTTTCGCTGGAGCGCCGTTGTTCGAGGGGCGGTGAATACCGGGAACAGGCGAAATAATATTAACCGAATCCGTGCAAGGATCAATTTCGAACGTCTTCCCCATCGTTATTTGAAGGAGGCAAGAATGAACAGACTCAGAATGATGTTTTTCGCTGTTGTCGGCATTCTGATGAGCGGATTGACAGTATTCGCTCAGACTGAAGCCACAGCCGGCGACAACGCAAATTCTGTCAGTAAGTATCGAGCACTTGCGGCGGGAATCGGCTTTGCTATTGCCGTTTTCGGAGGCGCGTTAGGGCAGTCGCGCATTGGTGCTTCGGCGTGTGAAGGCGCGGCCCGGAACCCGGGTGCCGCTGGTCGTATTCAAACGATGATGATTCTAGGATTAGCATTGATTGAATCACTTGTGTTGTTTGCGCTGCTGGTGGTCTTCGCGGTCGTAAAGCCGAGCTAGTAGTATTCCCACAGAACGAAACAGAAAGGGCGAGAGCAATCCTCTCGCCCTTTTGCTACAGATAACCAGTGTTTCCCGTTTGCGCAACGTAAGTCCAGCTTTATAAAAGTACTCACACAGCGATACTGTTCTCTCACTCTCACCGCAGCTTCAACCTCGGTCACTTTGCGCCAAAAGTTTTGCTGAGCGCATCTTTGTCTTCATTGCTCGCCAGTTTACGCTGTGTTAGTCTCAGGTTAATCCCCTCGAAAAAGAAATGAGGTCAGTCGCTAGATGAAGATATGTCCGAAGTGTGGTCTCGAGTACCCTGACACGACAACTCTTTGTCCTGCAGATGGCGTTGCACTTACCCGAACTGAAGACACTCTTGTTGGTAAGACGCTGGCCGGAAAATATCGCATTGAGGAACGATTGAAAGAAGGTGGAATGGGTACTGTCTATCGAGGTACTCACGTTCTGATGGATAAGACTGTTGCAATCAAGGTCTTATTACCGTCTCTGGCCGCCGACGAGAAGGTTGTAGCGCGGTTCTCTCGTGAGGCGCGAGCGGCGTCAAGAATCTCCCATCCGAATGCGCTGAGCGTAACTGATTTCGGCGAGGCCGAGAACGGAATTGTGTTTCTCGTCATGGAGTATCTCAGCGGCAAGACACTCAAACAGTTATTACACGATGAAGGTCCATTACCATTGGCGCGAGCCGTTGATATCATGCGTCAGGTCGGGGATGCGCTCGAAGCGGCTCACGAGCAAGGTGTTGTACATCGAGATCTGAAGAGCGACAACATCATGCTGATCAGCACCGCTGGCGGCGATCACGCAAAGGTCCTCGATTTTGGGATTGCGAAAATCAAAGAACGAGAAGGGGAGTACGACGGGGCGCTAACTGCTCCAAACCTCGTGATCGGCACACCCCAATACATGTCACCTGAGCAATGCTCACAGGCTCCGGACATCGATGCGCGCTCCGATATCTATTCTTTTGGCGTCATTCTATACGAGATACTCGTCGGACACGTGCCCTTCACAGGCGATTCCCCGACGTCGACAATGCTAAAGCAGCTACAGGAGCCGGCGCCGTCGGTACTCGTCGAACGAAAAGATTTGCCGGTGGCGATCGGACGAGTTGTCGCCAAAGCCTTGGCGAAGAGTCCCGCCGATCGCTATCAAACAGTGACGGAGTTGCTGGAAGACTTGATAATTGCTTCAGGTTTACCCTTGATTAGTCCATTAGCCAATGGTGCGCCGCAGACTTCTGTTACGACATTTGATAATGAACTAGACGAGGTCACAGTTGTACGGCCGAGGGCTGAACCCATTCCCCCACCACGAGCCCCGATGACGGTGCCAGTTGCACCATTATCCACGTCCAGCTTGAATCCGCTTAAAATCCTTATTCCGTCCGCTATTGCGCTACTTGTAGTCTTCGCTGTTTTTTATGCGTTCACGCGCAACTCAGAGTCGGGAAGTCCTCTAAACGCGAACCAACCTCAGACATTGGTCGCCGATCCCAACAGCCAACCTGTGCAACCAGCACAACCCCCGACCGGTACTGCCGAGCAGGGTATACCCGCGGGTGGCGCAGCGCCGGTGCCGGCGAACACCAACAAAAACGAAAACCTGAATGCGGCGCCCTCACCAGCAGAAGCTGTGAACGAGAACGTTAACACCAATGAGAATGTTAATGAGAACACAAATGAGAATCGGAAGGCTCCGAGCATACCTTCGCCGACGCGAACAACAGTTCCCGAAGTAGTTCCAGCTCCCACGCCGTCGGGCTCAAAATCACCCGCATCAAAGCCTTCGCCTGCACCGCCTTCCTCGTCGCCAACCAGTCCGGGTTAGATAGCGGTGCAGATCACCTCAAAGAAACGATCTTCATTCTCGATCTCGATCTGGAAATCAAGTACATAACACGGAAGCGAAAACGATAAGCCTGCGATCTTAACTGCGTCCTTTGCAGTCGTAATCAGAAGCTCGGCGCGTGCTTGTTTCGCTTTTATCTGCAGGTGGTCGATATCTTCTTGTGAATAGGCATGATGATCGCGAAACGTTCGCCTAAGTACCACGTCGCACCCGGTTGTTTCCAGATGCGAGTAGAACGACTGTGGATTCCCCACGGCACAAAACGCAGCGACGTTTTTCAGCGGCAACGACATGTTAGGCGAGTTGTGCAGGGCGTGTACTCCGCGGGGCACCATTCGCGACAAGAACAGTGAACGGTTATTGGTAAGTTGCTCAATTTCGGATCGCAGCGTCGTCACGTCTGGTGCTTGATCACTTCGTGTAACGACCACGCAATCAACTCGACTCAGCCCGGCCTTGTTTTCCCGTAGTCGACCGGCTGGAAGCAGTTTGCCTCCACCCCAGGGATTCGTCGCGTCGATCGTTACGATATCAAGATCTCGAGCCAAACGAAGGTGCTGAAAACCGTCGTCGAGAAGAAAACAGTCCGGGTTCAAGTGGTTTGTTGCTTCGATTGCAGCTGAGAATCGATCTGAATCACTGATTACCGCTGCAATTCCTTCCAGCTGACATGCCAGCATATATGGCTCATCTCCGGCGTCAGCCGCACTAGCGAATACAGTATCAAAGTCCGAAACGAGTACTCGCGAATTCGGATTTCGGCGACCATACCCTCGAGTCAGAATACAGGTTCTTTTTCCGCTTGCGGCTAACCGTTTGGCAATCCAGCCTACGAGCGGTGTCTTACCTGTGCCGCCTGTCGTGATGTTACCAACACTAATGACGGGCCGCTGTAGTTTGAAACTGCGGAAGGCGCCCTTGCGATAGAGCGACAAACGTGCCCGGGTAATTACTCCATACAACGAACTCAATGGCATAAGAATGGGCGCAGACAAACTCATGAAGGGTGTTTGACTGATGGAACCACAGATTTAGACAGAAACGGTTGAATAAGTTGCAGCGTTTTGGCTGTCGCCCCTTTATTACTTAAGACGAATTCCTTCGCGCGATTGCCAAGGAGCTGTCTTTTCTCTGGATCCGTTAGCAACTCATGCAGGACATCGGCAAGTACTTCGCGGACCTGTGCCGCGGCAGGCAACTGAATAATCGCATCGTGCTGACGCAACCGCCTGACGATGTCGTCGAAGTTGTGCGTATGCGCGCCAGTTACAACGCAAGTTCCGTTTGCGGCGGGCTCGAGGACGTTATGACCGCCCTTATCTGCAATGCTACCGCCAACGAACACGATGTCCGCCAGCGAATAAAGACCAGGTAATTCACCGATACTATCCAGCAGAATCACATCAGCCTTCACGTCAGAGGCTGTCGCTGTTGCAGTGCGTCTGACCCACTTGATACGGGAATTTTTGAGAATTTCGCCGACCTCCTGGAATCGTTCGGGGTGGCGAGGTGCGAGTATCAATCGAGGTTCGGAACCTGGCGTCGCCTCGAGGTGTTGAAAACTATCCAGAATGATTTTCTCCTCGGGAGAGTGTGTGCTTGCCGCAAGAATCACCGGCCTGTGATTATCGAGCGCAAATCTCGTTTCGAGTTCCTGCGTGGTATGGGAGCGGCTCAAACTGACGTCGGCGTCGAATTTTAAGTTTCCGGCAACTCTTACTTTCGCCGCAGCGCACCCGAGTGCCTTAATTCTTTCCGCGTCACCTTCTGACTGCATCACCGCCAGGTCGAGGAGTGCAAGCACCCGAGATATAAAGAATGGCACAACTCGGTAGCGGCGGAATGATTGTTGGGAAATTCGACCATTAACTATGATGACAGGTATATCCCTGGTTCGGCATTCTCGTAGGAAGTTGGGCCACAACTCGGTTTCCATAATTAACACTGCCGCAGGGTTAATGGCATCCAGCGCTCGACGAACCGTGAAACGCCAATCGAACGGGAAGTAGAAGATCTTGTTTACCTGGTTGGTAAGAACCTCGTGCGCCAAGACCTGTCCCGTGCGCGTAATTGTGGAGGCAACAAGACAATATCCCGGATACGTTTGTCGTAAGCTCTCGATAAGCGGACGCGCAGCCTGCGTCTCACCGACCGACACGCAATGAATCCAAATCGTTGGTTTAGAATCGCCTGGGAGAGAAGACAAGTGGCCAAATCGTTGTCGCAAACCTGTGAGGTATTTGCCGTGACGGAGAGCAATAAACACAAACCACGGGAAAAAAACGACCAGACCAAGCGTAAGCAGAAAGCTGTAGACGAGGTACATAAGTGAGGCTCAAGACTTATGCTTGAGCTCAAGAAACTCGACCGTCGCGCCTGAATCCGCTATTTGGCACGTTCGATGTATCTTCCTTCCGTAGGATCCACGCGAATGCGGTCTCCTTGGTTGACAAACGGCGGCACTTGAATGGTGATGCCATTTTCCAGCGTTGCGGGCTTGTTCACGTTGGAAACTGTCGCGCCTTTCAACGTCGGTTCTGTATGTGTAACCGTAAGCTCCATGGAGGGTGGTAAATCAATTCCTATGGGCGACCCTTCGTAAAATTCGGCCTGAAGCTTTAATCCCGGATTTAGCCAGGGTGCAGCATCGCCGAGGTCTTCCTCGCTTAGCGCAATCTGCTCGTAATTTTCAGTGTTCATGAAATGATGATGAGATCCATCTGAATAGAGATATTCCATCTCATGCTGTTCGAGCGAAGCGCGATCCACGGTGTCTGCAGATCGAAATCGATGCTCAAAAGAGGAGCCAGTGCGAATGTTTTTTAGTTTCGTTTGCACCATGGCGCGCAGATTGCCCGGTGTGTGGTGCCGAAATTCAACGACCTTACAGGGCTGACCCTCAAAAACTATTACCATACCTCGCCTGATTTGGGTTGCCGGAATTGCCATTAATCTAGAGTCTCCGATGAATAGGAATTTTGAAGTGTTAGTGCTGGAAAGTGAGCTTTTTGGCCCTTCAGCAAGCCGCGTAGTCTAACTAGGCTGTCATCGCTTGTCCAGCAGGCCTGATAACGCTAATAAGGGCGACCGGCCAGAAACACCGTTCCAGCCGATCGCCCTTTTGAGGAGCCCACCTACCTCGTATGTACTAACGTTCCATGATCGAATTGGTTCCCGAAACATCACGCCGCACGAGCACGCGGGACCCGTCGCTGCCTTGCTAAACGCTCGAGCCATTTTTGCGCCTGCTCATAGTGCGGGAAACGACGCTCGTCGTTCCTGAAAGCACTGGTGTGATAGTAGCGACGGCCATTGATTAACCGCGCCGGATGCTTGATATGCAGCATTTCATGGTAAAGAATGTATTCTACAAACCATTCTGGCACATCGAGGGAGTCGAGGGTCTTGCTAATCGTAATGCTGTCGTAGACGTGGTCGTGATGGCCGAGTATGTTTCGAGTCCTGCGTTGCGACCAGGTGAGCGTTGGTTTGGCAATCTGTGAATCAAAATACTTTCGGTTGAGCTTTGCGAACATCCGGTCGAGATCGTAAACCTCGCCTCGTGCAGAAGAGATCATTTTCCGACCGCGTCCCCTGCGAGCCAAATCTGACGAACGCATTACATCGGGCGTTAAAGAAAAATCGCGATAAACTCGCTCGTGAATTGTAGGTACTCGCTTACCTAACAAACGTGAGACCAGGATCCAAGCCAGGGCCCGCAATACATCAGGAGGACAGTTTTTACAGATATCGGACAGCCGGACGTAGACTCGACCCGATCGCAATCTAATTGTGTGTCGTAGTCCTGCGTAGGGATAGAACCTTACTTCGATTCCCGGCACACCTCGGTTTCCACCGAGGTGACGAAAAGCGTCGGCAAAATATTTCGTTACTTCGCTCATTGTTTGCAGCTGTCGCAACGGCTGGTCAGGGGACAGTCAACTCTTACCGGAATGACAGTAAGTTTTTGATCGGATGGTCAGCAGCGTCGGCAGACCAGATAAGTATCCCAGGCGGGTTCAATCTTAAAGAGGTGCTGCTGTTGGAGTCAACCCGCGCCGACCATCTCAATAGTCGCTTACAACAGTCAACATTACCCGAGTGCAAGTCGTTCTGGCAGAGGAAGTTACGGGCCGAAAATGGGTAGTTTCGGACTGGATCTGAATTCCGCCGGTTGGGAGAAATTCCTTCAAACCTAATATTTGCGGCGTTTTCAGCCAATCCTTTATACTGCGAATGCTGATGGTCGCACGGAGTAGGTGCCCTAATTCCTTTTACTGCACGATTCTCCGAGAAACGGTTTGCGAAAATGGTGGCGCGTCGTAACACAAATTATCAGGTTTCCGAGCCAAATCGTCTCGACTCACGAGCTGAGGTCCTCCTTGCAGCACTCATAAAGGAGCATCTGGTTACGGGTGAAGCCGTCGGTTCCCGCGTGCTATCCGATCGGTTCGCGCACGGGTACGGGTGGAGTCCGGCCACAATTCGAACTGTCATGGGTGAGCTCGAAGAAGCCGGACTCGTTGAACAGCCGCATACGTCAGCTGGTCGCATTCCAACGGATAAGGGCTATCGTTATTACGTCGATAACATTCTGGGCGAAGCACGACTCTCCCGCACAGACTTGCGGGCAATTGACAGTCTATTCTCAAGCGACATCGACGTGGTTGCGTCTCCGGATCGGTTGATGGAGACCGCGTCTCACGTGCTCTCAGCTCTCTCGCAGAACGTTGGCATCGTTGTTTCACCCTCACTGGCCGAGAACCGGTTAAAACACATCGAGTTCGTGCAGTTGCCGGATAGTCGAATACTTGTCGTGTTGGTGTCTGTTTCGAACATCATCCATAACAAAGTGATTAGAACAACCGACGACCTGACGCAGGACGACCTGGATCGCACGGCCCGGTATCTGAACAGTACATTTGGCGGTAAGAGTTTGCTCACCATCCGTGCGGAAATCGTCGAGTTGATGAAAGAGGAGAAGGCTCTTTACGACAAACTTCTCCGTAATGCCGTATTGCTTTGTGAACGGAGTTTGGAAGGCGAAGAGACGACAACGGGCGAGGTTTACGTGGATGGAGCCTCAAACATGCTTATCAAGCCAGATTTCGCTGACGTGGAAAGAATGCACGAGCTTTTCCGGATGTTCGAGGAAAAGTCTCGACTTATAAAGATTCTGAACGAATGTGTGGCTCACGAACCGTCTGCCGACGTTCACGTCGTGATTGGTCGCGAGCACCCGACGAGCTCCATGCAGAGTTGCGCGCTAATCACCGCTCCGTATCGAGTGGGAACTAACGAAAGTATGGGAACGATTGGCGTGGTCGGGCCAATGAGAATTGAATATGCCCGTATCATGGCTATGGTAAACTACATGGCGCGCTTGATAGAGCAGCGCTTGAGTCAACAAAACGCATCGTAGATTGAAGATCCTTCCTAATGGCGCCTGATAACCAGGATAAATCACCGAATCGAATTCCCATCAGGTTCGTCGACAATCAGAACCCAAACCATTCTGATGAGGCCGACGCCTTGTCGATAACAGATGATGAGGATGAGAATGAAATGATTACCGATGACGCCCGTGCGGCTGAGGAAACGGTGCCTGCACCGGAAAACCCGAGCAATAATCCTTCAGACCCTGTTAGATCCGAAACGTCCGGCTCAGATGGTCTAACTGGTCCCCAAATAGCAGAGTTGGTCGCGACGAGGGCCGAATTAAAACGAGTTCAAGGGGAAGTTGCCGAACTAAATGACCGGCTCGCACGTCGGCAAGCAGATTTTGACAACTACCGTAAACGGGTAGAAAGAGAGCGTTCGGACAGTTATAACCGATCCGTAGGCGACATCGCTCTTAAGCTTCTCCCGGTGCTGGATAATTTGAAAAGGGCATTGGAAACTGAAGCGTCAGTGGAAGCCAGTGAGTCGGACGAATTTCGACATTTCCTCAGTGGCGTCGATCTAATTTACAAGCAACTCAATGGGGTGCTGGATGCGCTCGGCGTTAAACCCATTCCCGCCGTAGGCGAACCTTTTAATCCTCATATTCACGAAGCAGTAATCTCAGAGCAAACAGATGAATATGAACCTGATACCATTATCCAGGAGATCGTTGCGGGTTACCGGTTGGGCGACAAGCTGATTCGACCAGCTTTGGTGAAGGTTGCTGTTCGCGGCTGATTGCTGAGATAGAGTTATGGCAAAGACAATCGGAATAGATTTGGGTACAACGAACTGCTGTGTTTCTGTACTCGAGGGTGGTGCTGTACAGATAGTGCCCAATAAGGAAGGTGGCCGAACAACGCCCACCGTCGTTGGTTTCACCGATAAGGGCGAGCGCCTGGTTGGACAGATAGCTAAACGCCAGGCGGTCACGAACTCTGCAAATACGGTTTACGCAGTAAAGCGATTGATAGGACGCAAGTTTAGCTCTAACGAAGTCCAGCGGATGCGAGAGACGTCACCTTTTGAAATTATTGATTCTTCAAATGGTGATGCACGGGTCCGAGTTCAGGGACGCAGCTACAATCCACCGGAATTGTCGGGAATTGTGCTGCAAAGACTCAAGGCGGCCGCGGAAGACTTCCTTGGTGAGGCCGTTACGGATGCAATCATAACTGTCCCCGCATATTTTGATGACACTCAGCGACAAGCAACTAAAGACGCCGGAAAAATAGCGGGGCTCCGCGTTGAACGTATCATCAACGAACCAACCGCGGCAGCTCTCGCATACGGTCTTGGGCGAACGGGCAGCGAACGGATCGCTGTCTACGATCTCGGCGGGGGCACCTTCGACATCTCAATCCTGGAGATGAACGAGGGGGTTTTTGAAGTATTGTCGACGTCCGGAAATACATTCCTCGGCGGCGAAGATTTAGACGAGCGGATCATGAATTGGATGGCCGACCAGTTCGTCGCAGACACAGGAATTGATCTACGACAGGATCGTTTGGCACTGCAACGGTTGAAGGAAGTAGCTGAACGAGCAAAATGTGAACTTTCATCGTCAACAGAGACGAACATCAACCTTCCGTTTATCGCCGCGGATGCGACGGGCCCCAAGCACTTTAACAAGATGCTGACTCGGGATCATTTTGAGTCGCTCGTAAGGGACCTGATCGAGAAGACCGTCGAACCGTGCGAGAAAGCGCTCAAGGATGCCAAACTGCAGCCGGCCGATATCGATAAAGTGATTCTCGTTGGCGGCCAAACGCGGTCACCAATTGTGGAACGCACAGTAACGAAGATATTCGGCAACAGTCCATCATCCGAAATTAATCCAGACGAAGTCGTAGCGATGGGTGCGGCAATTCAGGGAGGCGTGCTTAGCGGGGATGTCAAAGACATCGTACTCCTGGACGTGTTGCCTCTGAGTCTCGGTTTGGAAACGCGCGGAGGACTGTTTACAAAAATCATTGAACGGAATTCCACTATACCATTGCGGAATAGTCTGACATTTACGACGGTTGTCGATAATCAGTCGTCTGTCGAGATTCACGTCCTGCAAGGCGAACGCGAAGTGGCCCAGGGCAACCGCTCGCTCGGCAAATTCGAACTTGTTGGAATTCCGCCAAGCCCCCGAGGCGTGCCTCAGATCGACGTATCATTCGAAGTTGATGCCAATGGGATCGTGTCTGTTTCCGCGCAGGACAAGGCTACCGGCCACGAACAGCAGATGCGGATAACGCCAACCTCTGGATTGACTCCCGACGAAATTGACCGGTTAATTCATGAAGCAGAAAGCTTCGCAGACTCGGATCGAAGTGCTAAAGAAGTCGTCATTTTGAAAAACAAGCTGGATTCATTGCTACGAAATACCAGGAAATCGTTCGCGAAGTTTGGCGGTCTTTTATCCGAGAACGATCAGATACTTGCCGAAGAAGTGTTTTCAGATGCGGAGACGGCTTCAAATAAGAACGACGTTGCAGAGCTGAATAATGCACTGAATAATATTGACCGGGTTGCGACCCAACTTACGATTGCTATGTTGAACCCAACACCCGATACCACACCAACCGAAGTGTAACCTTGCAGAACTTCGGATCAGCGGCCATTTGATTTTCAATTCATGTGAGGTTATTAAGATTGCTCGATGAGTAAACGTGATTATTACGAAGTTTTGGGAGTGAGTCGGACCGCGTCCGATCAGGAAATTAAAAGCGCCTATCGTCGTTTGGCGGTCCGGTACCACCCGGACAAGAACCCTAACGACGCCAGCGCGGAAGAGAAATTCAAAGAGGCCGCGGAAGCCTATGGCGTTTTAGCGGATGTCGAGCAACGGCGGCGTTACGACCGGTTCGGCCATTCAGGAGTCTCGAGCAGTGCGGGAAACTGGGGGGCACCCGGTTTTAGCGGCATCGAAGACATTCTTGGCGACCTGTTTGGATTCGGCGATGTGTTTGGCGGCGCGCGAGCCGGAGGCCGACGTTCGGCTGCGCAGCGCGGTGCGGATCTCAGGTACGATTTAGAAATAAGCCTCGAGGACGCGGCGAACGGCATGACTGCACAGCTCCGCATCCCACGGCTGGAAACATGCGACACATGTAAAGGATCTGGCGCTGCCGGGGGGACACAACCAGAGACTTGTCAAAGTTGCGGCGGTAGCGGACAGGTTCGATATCAGCAGGGGTTTTTCTCGGTGGCTCGGACTTGCCACGTTTGCCGAGGGGCTGGTCGAGTAATCAAAACACCCTGCCCTGATTGTAGTGGCTCAGGTCGAGTTGAGCGCGAGAAACAGATGGAAGTAAAGATTCCCGCAGGGGTCGAAACGGGATCGCGTCTGCGGGTGCAGGGTGAGGGCGAGTCGGGAACACAGGGTGGTGGGTCAGGCGATTTATATGTGGTTATCCACGTTGCCGAGCATGACCAGTTTGAACGACAGGGTAACAATCTGTACGAAGCGGTGCCGATAACATTTGCTCAAGCAGCATTGGGTGCTGAAGTCTTTGTGAAAACCCTCGATGGTGAAGACAAGGTCAAGATTCCGATGGGAACACAAACCGGCACTGTTTTTCGTTTGAAAGCAAAGGGAATGCCCGCACTCGGCGGACGCGGTCGTGGAGACCTGTATGTATCCGTGAATGTGATAACGCCAACATCACTAACTCGCGAACAGCGGCGGTTGCTCGAACAGCTCGCTGAAGTTGAAAACAAGGATCTTGAAGATAAGGGACTTGTTGACAAGGTGCGCGACATCTTCGGTTAATCCATCTCAGCGCTGTCTTTTATAATCAAGGAGAGAAAGCTTTGCGCCGATACGCACACGTTCTTGTTTTGGTTCTGTTGCCGCTAGCGTCTGCCGTCAATCCGGTGAAAGCCCAGGACAGCTTTGACGAATGGCAAAAATTTGATTTTGCCTCAACTTCTCTGAGGTCCTCCCAAGTAAAAGACGTCGCACTCAGCGACTTGAAGTTGTTACGCGGGATAGTGTTTGGCCGTCACGGCCGAATCTTCAAAGACGCTGAAATTAAGAATTTTCTTCAAGCGCAGCCTTGGTACAAACCCGATCCTGACTTTTCCAACAGCGTGTTGAATAAAGTTGAGCGCGCAAATCTTGACATCATCAGAGATGCGGAAGCCAACAAACACGAGCACGTCGAACCTGGCGATATGCGTTATTGGCGCAGCCGGCAGCTGACCGCAAAGAAACTCGGTACGCATAGCGGTGCGGAATGGAAGGTGTTGGTTTCCGAGATTGAAGCAATACACGGCAAACGGTTTGACGATGATCCATGGCTGCAGCGATATTTCGAGGATCGCTACTGGTATTCGCCTAATGCCGGCTACGATGCGAAGAAGCTTACTGCCATCGAGCGTAAGAATCTCGATTTTCTATCCAACGCCCAAAGGCGACAACGCAAAGTCGCGTTGTTGCCAGGTGATATGGAATTGTTTGAGGACCGCGCGATCTCTGAGCAGCTGTTACATGGTCTTAGTCTTCACGAACTTCGGTTGTTGCGGAACGAGATTTATGCACGCCACGGTCGAATGTTTCATGCGCTCTGGCTGCAGCAGTATTTTGATTTTCAACCGTGGTACTCCGCCGACGAAAACTTCAAAGATGAGAGTTTGTCGGGCAGCGACAAGCAGAATGTTGAAACGATCGTTAAATATGAAAACCGGATTCACGAGGAGTTGGGTACGAAACCTGTGACGCAGACTCTGCTGCACGGACTTTTTCTTGAAGATGCAAGTCAAATGCGACAGGAGATTTACGCCCGCCACGGAAAGGTCTTTAAGGAGCCCTGGCTGCAAAAGTATTTTTCAAGTTTCGACTGGTACAAAGCAGACGTGAATTTCAGTGATGCGACACTGAGTGAAGTGGAGAAGAAAAACATCGCCACGATACAGGCTTACGAGAAACGAGCTGTAACTGCGATGAGTACAATAGAAGGTTGATAAGGCCAAATTGACGTCTCGCGTGACGAGACGAAAAAAGCAGAAAGCAGAAGGAAGAAAGCAGTAGGCAGAAAGCACGTTGGATCCAGTGCTTTCTGCCTACTGCTTTCTTCCTTCTGCTTTCTACAGGCGATAACGTGCGCCGGCTCGTCGCGCTCGTTCCTCTTCCAGATCGATGTTCTGCAGCTTCAATGTGACATCGGCATTTAAATCTAGTCCGGCGCGTTCACCCGCTAACAGTTTTACGGTTCCGGCCGCTGCGATCATCGCAGCGTTGTCCGTCGACAGATGAGGTGTTGGAAAGTAGACCGGCACGTCGAGCTTCCTTGCGATGCGGCTGCATTCTTCCCGCAGTTTGCCGTTACAAGCAACCCCACCGGCAACGATCAGTGTTTTCGGATAATACTCTTCAGCAATTCGCTGCATTGTTCGAACCAGCGACTGCACAACTACGCTCTGAAAACTGGCGGCAAGGTCTTTAATTTGCTGTGATGGTTCACCGTTCGAGTGCGGCTCCAAACTCGTCTCACGGACGTATTTGGTTACCGCAGTCTTCAAACCACTAAAACTAAAGTCAGGTAATCCATCGCCCATTCGCGGAATTGCAAAACGCACAGCAGTCGCATCTCCATCTTGTGCGAGCCGTTCTATAACTGGCCCCCCGGGATAGCCGAGCCCGAGAAGCTTCGCCACTTTATCGAAAGCCTCACCCGCTGCGTCGTCGCGCGTGCGCGCAACCACCTTGTACTTTCCTGGTTCAGGGATAAAGAAGATGTTGGTATGGCCACCGGAAACTATCAGGGCTTCTGCTGGATATGCGATCGGCGGGTTGCAGAATGCAACGGAGTAGATATGACCTTCAATATGGTTTACTCCCACAAAGGGTTTATTCAGGGCAAATGCCATCGCTTTCGCATACGAAACCCCAACAAGCAGCGAACCAACGAGTCCCGGCCCGACTGTTACAGCAACTCCGTCCAGCTCCGTAGCTAAAACGGAGGCGCGCTCGAACGCTTCTGAGACCACAGGCACGATTTTGTCAAGGTGTTCGCGCGAGGCGAGCTCGGGCACTACGCCGCCGAATCTCTTATGAATTGGAATTTGTGAGGAGATGACCGACGAGAGAATATCGCGTCCATCCCGCACGACTGCTGCGGCTGTTTCGTCGCAAGATGTCTCGATTCCCAGTACAAGCATGATCAGGAAAGATTGTAGCAACAGCAGGCATGTTTAGTGGAATGAGCCCATTCAAGAGAATCGCAGTTCCTTAAAAGACGTTGTGCGCTAGACGGTGTGTGCAACAGTTAATTTCCAGACTCCCTGGAGCGCTTCGACCATTGCCAAAGACCTCCCGTAATCTCACCGGGTAACCGATACCCCAATTGGCGAGCCAGCATCACGATTTGTCCCCGATGATGCCCCTCGTGCGCGACGAAATACGTCAGCACATGAGCTACGTCGAGCGGAAGATTACGCCAGGTGTAAGAAGACGAGAGTGGGACCGTGCCGCCTTGCTGGAGACCAAGGCTGAGCAACCTGAGAATGCCAAGGCTACTATGGCCGAGTGCTGGGACCAACTCATTAGGTCCCGCCTTGTGACGATTAACGGCTCGTGGCACTTTGATGCCGTGTTCTTTTCCCAACGTCTTGATCCACATACACCGGCTATTATGGATGTGCCCGGCAATCATCCGAACGGTTCGACGCGGAGCCCCAGGGACTCTTGCTTCCCATAGCTCGGGAGACAGGTGCTCGACGAGGAAGACGGTAACCCGGTTGTTGGTTCGCCAGGCGTCAAGCAGCATATTTTGTTGATCAAATACGGTGCGCATTACATCGCTTCAAATTACGACCCACTTGTTTATCAACGAGTATATGCTTGTGCGACTGAGATGCTATGAGATCAAGTTACACACTGGCATGCATGACATCTCGGAATGCACTTACAAACGCTTCCATCTGCTGCCGCGTGCCAACCGTCACGCGCATGTGGTTTGGCATTGCCGGAAACATCCTACCCACTTCAACATTCCGCGTGCGTATCGCAGCGATTGCCGGACGGACTTCTCGGCGCAGATTTACCATCACAAAATTCGCGTGCGATGGTATGTACTTGAATCCTTGCTGGTCT
>JBHEMC010000037.1:0-39322 GCA_046262775.1 Pyrinomonadaceae bacterium
GAACCATACCATAACGCGTGTTTACAGTTGTTCCTTCGACGATCGCCAGAATGTCTCGCTGCACGCCTTCACGCGAGACGTCTGGTCCATGGCCTGATTCACGACCGGCGATTTTATCGATTTCGTCCAGAAAGATAATTCCGGAACTTTCAACTCTCTCGATTGCAGCACGGGCCACCTGATCCATGTCGATCAAACGTTCTTCTTCTTCCTGCATCAGGTATTCCATTGCTTCATCGACGCGCATCTTGCGCCGTTTGCTTCTACCCTGAAAGAGATTCCCGAGCATGTCTTTCATGTTAATGCCCATCTCTTCCACGCCTTGTGGTCCAGCCAATTCGATTACCGGAAAACTCTTTTCTCGCACATCCAACTCAATTAATCGATTGTCGAGTTTGCCGCTCCGCAACTGAATGCGCAGTTTTTCGCGGGTGCGCTGAAACTGTTCGTCGCGACCGGGTGCGTCGAGCTCCGTGCTCGTCTCTTCAGTTGCATCTGCATCGAAATCGTAGAAGCCGGCTGATGACCGAGGTGGAGGTAGCAGTAGATCGAGTATCCGTTCTTCAACATTAAGCTCAGCCTTTTCCGAAACTTCTTCGCTCTTTTCCTGCCGCGTCATCTCCACGGATATCTCAGTCAGATCGCGGATCATACTTTCGACGTCGCGACCCACGTATCCCACTTCCGTAAACTTCGACGCTTCAACTTTTAAAAAAGGAGAGTTGGACATGCGGGCCAGTCGCCGCGCAATCTCAGTTTTTCCAACTCCAGTTGATCCGATCATGATGATGTTCTTCGGCATCACGTCGACAGCCATTTCCGGCGGCAGCTTTTGGCGACGCACACGATTTCGCAGAGCAATAGCTACGGCCCGTTTGGCGTTGCGTTGACCAACCACGTGTTTGTCGAGCTCAGTCACAATCTGACGCGGGGACATCTCGTCCAACCGGATCTCCTCGTCGACATCACCAGCTAAATAGATAACCATGGTATTTCTTCAATCCTGCAGATCGATATGTCGGGCGCCAACTCACAACTCTTCGACAAGAATGTTCTGGTTGGAATATATGCAAATCTCTCCGGCGATACGTAAAGCTTCAACAGCAACTTCCTTGGCTGACAGATCGGTATGCTTCAGCAGGGCCCGTGCAGCCGCCAGTGCATAGGAACCGCCCGATCCAATCCCCAGAACTCCTTCGTCTGGAGCAATCACATCTCCGTTGCCAGACAAGAGGAAAGAACTCTTGTTATCAGCAACCACGAGTAATGCTTCGAGATGTCGGAGCACCTTGTCAGTGCGCCATTCTTTGCTAAGTTCAATCGCTGCTCGCTCCAGATTGCCGTGATACTGTTCCAGTTTGCTTTCGAATCGGGTGAGTAGAGCGAAAGCGTCTCCGGTGGCACCCGCAAATCCGGCTAGTATCTTTTCGTTATAAAGACGGCGTACCTTTCTGGCGCTCGCCTTCATAACCGTTTCGCCGATTGTGACCTGGCCATCGCCGGCGAGCGCTACGTGTGCGTCTTTTCGCACGAGCAGCACAGTTGTACTGCGCACTCTTTCTGTTTTTTGAGGCATGTCTTGTCTAGTAAGCACTATAGAAACTCGTTTGAATGTAAGTCAAGTTAACGGTAAAGAGGGATAGGGGTCCAAGTTGAATTAAGACCTCTGATTCTCACCGTGCCTTTAGTCCGGCGATTGTATACGGATCGGGAAACTTGCCGCCGGGTTCCCGTTCATAACGCATAGCTGTTGAAACGATCGCAAAACATGCCCTGGCACAGTCAGCAGATTAAAGTGGGGGTGAGAATGACAGAAAAGGTTGTGAGACTTGTCTATATAACCCGAACCATTAGCGTCGAGAGGGGACAAAGCAAATGCCTCTTACTTGCGTTATGATGGTCGGGTTACGAACGATTCCTCTACGGTGGAATATTTTATGAGTCGCAGACCACGCATTGGCATCACGATGCGTATCGATTTCGCTACGGACAGGTTTTATCTTTCTCGTCATTACAGCGAAGCTATTGCGGCCTCGGGAGGCACGCCACTTCACATAAGTCTGATACCGGATCAATCGTATATTGCCGCATCCCTTGACGCGCTTGACGGCATTCTCCTGCCTGGAAGCGATTCGGATGTTGATCCGTTACGTTATGGACAACAACCTCACCGGGCACTGGGTGCGGTTAATCGAATCAAAGACGAGACAGATCTCCTTGTAATCGCAGAGGCAGAGAAAAGAGGGCTGCCTATTCTCTCGATCTGTTTTGGTATGCAGATACTCAATGTGGCGCGTGGCGGTGCGTTGACTCAGGACATTGCTTCCCAAATGCCGGAAGCGATCAAGCATGAGCAAGGAGCTCCGCGGGACAGACCGTCTCATGTGGTCAATTTGCTTAGCGGAAGTCTTGTTAACAATCTCGCGGGCACTACGGAACTGTTGGTGAATAGTCACCATCATCAGGCGATTAGCACGTTAGGAACTGGCTTGACTGCGACAGCGTGGTCCACGGACGGCCTGATAGAAGCCGTTGAAGACGTCACGCGCGAAAAGTTCGTGGTTGGTGTGCAATGGCATCCAGAGCTTGGTTGGCGCGAGGACAACTTTTCGCAAGCATTGTTTGCCCAATTCATTGGAAGTGCGCAGTCGCGAACTGAAAAGCGTGACGAGCAGTTAGCCTCAGTCAGGTGAAGGGAATCAACTTGAATGCACGATGAAGGTCTGGATTTAGGAATCAGGGGCAGAGTCGCGGTTGTGACCGGAGGATCGCGTGGCATTGGTCGCGCGTCCGTAGAGTTGTTTGCAGCGGCCGGAGCGACTGTTGTGGTTAACTATGTTTCTGACGAAGCTGCCGCAAAGAGCGTAGTTGCGATCGCAGAAGCCAGCGGCGTTTCAGCGGTGGCCATCAAAGCGGATGTCTCGAAGTTAAGTGAAGCGGAACGTCTCATCAACTCGACGATAGAACGCTTCGAGAGAATCGATTTTTTAGTGTGCAATGCAGGTATTTGGAAAGGCGCGCCGGTCGAATCCATTCCAGAGGAATTGTGGGACCAAACACTCGAAATAAACCTCAAAGGCACCTGGTCGTGTTGTCGAGCGGCGGTGCCGGTTATGAAGCAACAACAGTTTGGTCGCATTGTGATTGTTAGCTCCACAGCAGGACAAAGGGGAGAGGCGAACGTATCAAACTACGCAGCTTCTAAAGGTGGCCAAATCTCCTTTACGAAATCTCTGGCAAGCGAACTCGCCGCGAATGGCATCAATGTGAATTGCGTCGCGCCGGGTTGGGTCGATACGGACATGAACGAAGGCGTATTCGCGGACCAGGGAAGATTGCGATCCGTTCTTTCGACCATACCACTCGGGCGCGTGGCAACTCCTAAAGACATTGCGGGACCGATCGTCTTTTTGTGTTCTAACTGGGCGGGCGACATTACAGGCGAAGTTCTGAATGTTAATGGCGGATCAGTGCTGTGCGGCTAATAGTTAAGGTATAGCTTTAATTATAATAAATGAATAGATCTCACATGCCGCAAAATCGCAAACCCGTGGAACTTGGCGTTGAGAAACTACTTGAGGGCGGAGCCAGGACATTGCGAGGCGCTCGGGTGGGATTGATCTGCAATCAAGCCTCAGTTGATCACAACTTACGTCACGTTGCAGACCTGTTCCATGCGAGCTCTGACATTCGGTTAACTGCATTGTTTGGTCCGCAACATGGTATTCGCGGCGACGTCCAAGACAACATGATAGAAACGGGCCACGGGACTGATGCAAGTACTGGCCTGCCTGTGTACTCGCTTTATAGCGAAACGCGCGAGCCGACTGAAACAATGCTCGACGACGTGGACGTACTTGTTTTTGATATGCAGGATGTTGGCTGTCGCATCTATACGTTTGTCTACACGCTGGCAAATTGCATGAGAGCTGCCGGTAAATTAGGGAAGAAGGTTGTGGTATGCGATCGACCAAATCCTATTAACGGAATAGCTGTCGAAGGAAACTTACTGGAATCACAGTTTGTATCATTTGTTGGACAGTTTCCTTTGCCCACTCGACACGGCATGACGGTGGGCGAGTTGGGAAGGATGTTAATTGATTATTTTGCGATTAACTGTGAGTTTGAGGCCATAACTATGGATGGGTGGCAGCGAGAGTATTGGCACGACGATATCGACGCTCCATGGGTGATGCCTTCACCGAATATGCCGACACTGGATTCCGCGACAGTATTTCCGGGGAGCGTACACTTCGAAGGGACCCAATTGTCCGAAGGTCGAGGAACTACGCGTCCGTTCGAGCTTATTGGAGCGCCATATATAGACCCTAACGCCTATGCGGAAGTGTTGAATGAGCTACAACTGCAGGGTGTCTATTTTCGCAGTTGTGTATTTCAGCCCACCTTTCAAAAGCACGTTGGGGTGAGTTGCGGAGGCGTACAAATACATGTGCTCGATCGACAAGTATTCGAGCCCGTGACAACAGGGGTCGCGATGGTTAAGGTCGCGCACGATCTTTACCCGCAAGAATTCAAGTGGAAGGATCCTCCTTACGAGTACGTCTACGACCAAAACCCGTTTGATGTGATCTGCGGGACAGACAAGATTCGTAAGGCACTGGAGGAAGGAAGTAGTCTTGAAGAAATCGTCGGAAGCTGGGATACGCCGGTGTCAGAGTTCACGCAACACCGGAAGGAATTTCTGCTTTATTGAGAGCCGGCGCAGGATTAGTTAACGTATGTACTTAGGAGTCGATTTGCCGACGACTAAAGTTTCACTTAAAGATCATTTGCAGTTGGCGTCGGCTGCGGGCATTGGATAAGTAAGACATGAAGTTTAGATAAAGAGTAATAAGGAGCTAATTTGACGAGGAGCGAAAAAATAAATGTACAACTGCCGGAATCGGCTCCGGCAAAAGCTTGGTTGGCGGGTGCCGCTGCCTGGCTTGTCCCGGGTGCTGGACATTTGATGCTGCGGCAGTCGGGCCGAGCGCTATTAATGGGCGGTGCGGTATGGCTAAGCTTTTTCCTGGGGTTAGCGATGGGTGGTCACATGTTTGATCTGTCACCATCTCCTGGTTCGTCAGTATTGCTGCAAATCCCACCGATGATTGCAAATCTTGGGAGTGGATTGCTTTATATTGTTTGCTGGCTGTTTGGTGTCGGCTTTTCTGATGATCCCGCACGTGCTGCAAGAGCAACTTACGAGTATGGAAACACGTTTCTGCTCATAGCCGGCCTTCTGAATTACCTAACAATGCTCGATGTGTTCGACATCTCGAGCGGGAGGAAGCCGTGAGACATTTTCTTGTGATGACAGTGTTTGCGGTACTCGCCTCTGTAGTTTTTGGGGCTGTCGCCAAAGACAGCACAGAAGCGAGGTTTGTTTACGGATTAAAAGTGTTTGGTGAGTTCATGCTAATTGGCCTGGTTCTGAGCTGGATTCTCTACTTCATTCCGTAGAAGCCTGCCGGTAAGCCTCATGGCGCTATTTGAATCTGAAGCCCTGATATTGCGAACGTACAATCTCGCTGAAGCAGATAAGATTGTAGTCTGCCTGACTCGCGGGTTCGGTCTCATCCGCGGAGTCGCGAAGGGCGCAAGGAAACTAAAAAACCGCTTTGGCGCTGCGCTCGAACCGTTTACGCTCGTAAAGTTAACGTATTACCATAACGAGACGAGGGAACTAGTCAACCTTAGACAAGCTGAAATCCTCAGGTCTTACTTTAAGCTTTCGTCCGACGCAACGGTACTAACCGGATTGAGCTACATGGGAGATCTACTGGTAGATTTTTCACCTCCCCACCAATCGAACGATCTACTTTTCCGAATGGTAACAGCTTGTCTCGAGGCGCTGGCACCCTCTGATCTTCAGGGCGTGCTGCGTTACTTCGAGATATGGCTGCTGAAGATTGAAGGTTTCCTGCCTGACCTGCATTGTTGCGCTGATTGTCAACGGCCGCTTGCAAATGAAAATATAATACTTGGTCCTGATTTTGTGCTTCGCTGTCGAAAATGCGCGCCTGCAGGCACCAGGTTAATGTCCAAACCGTTACATGCTCAACTCCGAGCGACTGAGAAATTGTCTCCAGCCAAATTTGCAGAACAGTGGCGCGATGTTACAGCACCCACGAGCCGGGAACTCGCGGAATTGACTCATCAGCTTATCGGCCGCGTCCTCGAAAGACTGCCGCGTGTTAGACCAGTGTTCATACAATAGATATGCGCAGCAGGCTAATAATCCCTCGTTACATCGTCAGCGCAATCGCTCCTTACGTATTGCTTTCAATGCTCATGCTCAGTGCAATTCTATTCGCCCAACAAGGAGAGCGGTTTGCTGAGCTTCTACTTTATGCTGACCTGCCGTTTTCGCTTCTTTCGGGCGTTGGCGCAGCGCTCCTGCCCGGCGTACTCATATTCACTATTCCTATTGCTACATTGTCAGGAATCAGCATCGGGTTTGCTCGTATGGGCACAGACAGCGAGATTGTGGCGATGCGGGCGGCGGGTATCGGCACGTGGACTATGCTTTGGCCGGTTCTTATTGCGGGTGTGTTTCTGAGTTCAATCGCGGGTTACATACATGTACAAGAAGTACCAAGAGCTGCTCGTGACTTGGAAAGGGTTGCGGTGCAAGCCGCACTAACGAAACTGGATTCCCCCGTCGATCCGCGAACGTTCAGCACGCTGCCCCGCTACGTAATCTATGTTCGCGACGGCGATAAGAGCAGAGGCATTTGGCAACGAGTATTCATCTTCACGCAGCAATCAGATAAAGCGAAGGAAGTCTTTACCGCGCGCTCCGGCCGGATCGACTCCTCTGGTAACCAGGCCGAACTGGTGCTGTCTGACGTACTAGCGACCAGATTTCCCGCGACTAAACGAGATGACGGACCAGTAACTCCGGTAAGTGCGGACGATCAATCGTACGTTGTAGAAAGATCTGACCAGTTGCGAATTGCAATTAACACTGGTCGGGCAGATCTGTTAAAGCAGATTACACAGCATGACGATAACGCAGATGAGATGGAGTGGGGTGAGCTAAGGGCGCGAGCTGCTGCTGGAACGCCTGCGGAGAGCAGGGAAGCACAACGTATTATCAATCAAAAACTGTCGCTCTCTCTTTCGCCGCTTGTGTTCGCCTTTCTGGGTGGTGCATTGGGACTAAGGATTCGCCGTGGTGGGAAAAGCGTGGGTGCTTTGCTCTCGCTGGTCATCGTTATTGTTTACTACCTTATTTCGCTACTCGGTACGTCAATGGTTCGAGCTGGCACTATCTCGCCTGTTCTAGGATCCTGGATGCCGACGGCTCTGATGTTGCTGCTCAGTTTTCTTTTTCTGGTAAGTAATCGCATTTCTATTTCAGCCCGAAGTGTAAAGCGTCCTTCCAAGCAAGCGCCTGAAGTGCAATCGCAACCTCGATCCATAAAAACGCACGGCATCAACGCTACCGGGTTTCCGACCTTGATGGACGTAACTCTGTTTCGCACGTTGACTGCAACCTTTGTAATCGGCTTTGTTGGCCTCGCTTCCATCTTCAACATTTTTACGCTCTTCGAATTGTGGCGGTTTATCGCGATGAATCACACGAACGCAGGACTCGTCGCGCGGTACCTGCTCTTTCTGTTACCGCTCGTTGCAGTGGAATTGTTTCCCGCCACAATGTTGATCTCAGTGCTGATCACCTATGCATTACTGTCGAGACGACGTGAAACAATCGCCTGGTGGGCTTCTGGTCAAAGTGTTTATCGCCTCATGTTGCCGGGAATCTTCTTTGCCACAGTTATGGGAGCGTGCTCGTGGCTGATTCAGGAGCATGTGATGCCTGAATCGAATTTGCGGCAAGACGCGTTGCGAGCAAGGATCAAGGGAGGGGAAGCACGCGCGACTACTGGTACCGGCCGACAATGGTTAGCTGCCACAACCACCAAGCGCCTCTATTCTTATGAGTTTGATGACGGACGGGGCATGCTGAGGGAACCGACCATTTACGAACTCGACTCTGATGGCGTTCACATCAGCAAAATTACCGAAGCGAAGTCGGCACTATGGGTCGACTCTTCAACTCTTAAACTCTCTGACGTACAGACTCTCGTTTTAAATGGCCTGGAAGTGAAGCGGGAAACAGCGGCGGAAGCAAGGATAGGCCTGGTCGAATCTCCAGCAGTATTCAAGCCTTCAATCGACAAACCATCGCAACTCAGTGCTACGGGATTGCGCAGTTACTTGCAAGCTGCAAAACAGCGTGGGATCGATGTCTCTGCTCTGGCGGTGGCTTTACAGCGGAAATACGCGGGGCCGTTCGCAGTTATGATCATGGCCTTCATAGGGATGCCTTTGGCAGTAATCTTCGGCCGAAAAGGCGCGATGATCGCGCTGTGTGTAGCGGTTGTTCTGAGTGTAGCTTACTGGGCAGTCGGTGGAGGTTTCCAACAACTTGGCAACCATGGCCTTTTGCGGCCAGCCGTAGCCGGATGGTCCCCGCTACTGATTTTCGCCGCCGCGGGGACCTATTTCCTGTCGCGTGTTCGGACTTAGGTTCCAGTTTCCCAACTTGAGATATATTCAAGTTGTTCCGCCGTCAATTCGTCGATTGCGATCCCTAACGCTCTCAATTTCAAACTGGCAATTTCCGTATCGACCTCCTTGGGAAGCAGATGCACACCGGGCCCGAGCTCGCCCTTGTGTTCGATGAGGTATTCGACAGACAGGGCCTGGTTCGCAAAACTCATATCCATAACACTTGCCGGGTGACCTTCGGCAGCAGCGAGATTTATTAGCCGTCCTTCGCCGAGGACGATCACACGTCTTCCACTCGTGGTGATCTTGTACTCTTCCACAAACTGGCGAAGGCTTACCGGGTCTGCTGACATCTCGCGCAATGCGACCAAGTTCAATTCAAGGTCAAAGTGGCCGCTATTACAAACAATGGCGCCGTCTTTCATTCGCTTGAAATGTTCGGCGTCAATCACGTGTCGATTGCCGGTAACCGTGACGAAAATATCCCCAATGGCGGCAGCCTCTGCAATCGGCATCACGCGAAATCCATCCATCACCGCTTCGACCGCTTTGATCGGATCAATTTCGGTAACGATTACGTTGGCGCCCATGCCTCTTGCACGTAAGGCGACGCCTTTGCCGCACCAACCGTAACCAACAACGACAAGATTTCGACCGGCGATGAGAATATTGGTAGCTCTAATGATTCCATCCAGCGTCGATTGACCAGTGCCGTACCGGTTATCAAAGAAGTGTTTCGTTTGCGCGTTGTTGACGGCTATAGAAGGGAAGCTGAGCACGCCTGCCGTTTCCATCGCCTTAAGTCGTTGAATACCCGTCGTTGTCTCCTCTGTTGAACCGAGAAGCTCCTTAACCTGTTCAGCACGTTCTTTTATAAGAGTGGCGACAACGTCCGAACCGTCATCGATAATGATTTCAGGGTGGGAATCAAGTGCCGTACGTACGTGGCGATTGTATGTCTCAGTGGATTCTCCTTTGATGGCATATACGGGGATACCCCAGTCAGACACAAGGGACGCCGCTACGTCGTCTTGAGTAGACAACGGATTGGATGCAATCAGTATTGCTTCTGCACCACCCGCTTGAAGCGCCCTGGCAAGGTTAGCTGTCTCGGTCGTGATATGGGCACAGGCGACCAGCTTGATGCCATCGAGAGGTTTTTCTTCTGCAAACCGCTCACGAATTAAACGGAGGACGGGCATCTCGCGTTCTGCCCATTCGATCCGCTGTTTCCCCTTGCTTGCCAAACCAATATCTTTCACGTCGTAGTCGACGGAACGTGTTGCGCTCATTGTGTTTTATTTCCCCTGAAAAAGTTTTAGTTAGATCTTTAGATGCCGGCACTCGCACGCAATGTTTCAGCCTTGTCAGTTCGTTCCCAGGTAAAGCCGTCTTCATTGCGACCGAAGTGTCCATAAGCAGCGGTAGCTTTGTAGATGGGGCGCCGCAGCTTTAGTTCTTCAATTATTCCACGCGGCGTTAATTCAAAGTTTTCGCGAACAAGTTTGGCTAAAGCTGCCTCGTTGATGCGGCCAGTACCGGCCGTGTCAACCAACACCGAAACCGGATTGGCGATGCCGATAGCATATGCTAATTGGACCAGGCACCTGTCGGCGAGTCCGGCGGCAACGATGTTTTTTGCTACGTATCGCGCCATGTAGGCTGCAGACCGATCAACCTTTGTTGGGTCCTTACCTGAAAAAGCGCCGCCGCCATGAGGTGCATAACCGCCGTAAGTATCGACAATAATCTTGCGTCCCGTCAGTCCGGCGTCGCCTTGTGGACCACCCGTCACAAATCTTCCAGTAGGATTAATGTGATACTTCGTGTCTTTGTCGAGGAGCTCCGACGTAACGGTATGCTTTATGACCTTTTCTTCGATTTCCGCACGAAGCTGTTCATTGCTTACCTTAGCGTCGTGTTGCGAGCTGATCACAATGGCTTCACATCGGAAGGGGCGACCGTCGCGATACTCAACCGTGACCTGAGACTTTCCGTCGGGGCGGAGATAGGGAAGTTCTCCTGATTTACGCACCTCTGACAATCGACGGGCCAGAAGATGGGCCAACTGAATCGGCAATGGCATTAATTCCGGTGTTTCGTTACAGGCAAATCCAAACATCAGACCCTGATCGCCAGCGCCACCCGTATCGACGCCCATCGCAATATCTGGCGACTGTCGATCGAGTGCCGAGAGCACGCTGCAAGTTTCGGCATCGAAACCGAATTTGGCGCGCGTATAGCCGATTTCTCGAATAGTATCGCGAGCAACTCGCGAGTAATCGATGGTTGCGTTGGTAGTAATCTCGCCCGCAATCACGACCAGTCCGGTAGTGACTAATGTTTCGCAGGCAACGCGAGCAGTCGGGTCTGCGCCCAGCGCCGCGTCGAGTACAGCGTCGGAAATTTGATCGGAGATTTTGTCGGGATGTCCTTCAGTGACAGACTCGGAAGTAAATAGGTAACCGGCTTCGGTAGTCAAGCACAACTCCTTTTATGTAGACAGACTGCAGAAATCAGGTGGAAAAAGACCGCGTAGCGTAACAGTCGGTGTTTAAGAGTGTCAAGAAAGGGTCGGTAATGCCCATTTGGATTTCCTTATATTGCTGCGTTGCCGTGCTTGCAGGGATTAGCGCCGCGAAGGCTTTTCTAAGCCTCAAAACAGAAGTCTGGTCGCTCGTTGTCGGCATCGGAGAGTTCAACGGGAGGGGTTTCGAATGTCTGGTGACTACCATTGGAAGCAATGAGTCCCAAGCTTTCAGTTTCAGTAGAGCCACTGTCATAGACAACCAGATTCTCAGGCGTTTCCATATGGGCGGTTCTGCACGTACTCCGTAAGCGTAAGTTACGCAGATGTTTTTAGCAGGGGTATTCCCCAGTTTTGAATCCACATTTTGAACTGATACGACACGTTACCAACCGCTCTAACCTTAGCTACGACATAAGCTCTATTGGCATAGATCGCGCTCTTCTCAGCAGCCTCAATTCCAGTCTCTGCTATTTTGAGAGACGCGCGAGTGGATCGGGCTTGGCTCAACAATGGACGCCTCGGAAAAAAACTTGATGGGTCGTTAGGATTATAGAATTTCCTGCTGGCGCAATAGCTCAATACAAAGCCACTGACTCCGAACGCGATCGAAAGGCCTGTAATAAGAGCAGGAATGAAAGGCCCACGCCTACTATCCCGCAGCAGTCCTGGCTCTATCTCAACGATCTCAAAGATCTCAAAGGGGTGGGACTTTATAGAAAATGTAACACAAAGCCCGGGACGACATAATATGTATTATCAGACGCAGGTTATCGCGTTAAAGCGAGGGTTCCCTTTTGGCATGCGCCGCTCCGCATAGCGAATGGCGACTGCATTTTTCGATTTCCCTAACCCATTAGCCACGATCTAAGGCGTCGTTCGACATGGCGCTCACACTCGAATACCCCAACGCGCTCGAGCGGTGGCTTTGCTGCGCTTTGGGCGTGCTCCGCGGCGACAGCGCGGCTCGTCGCTTGACCGGTTCGCCGCAATGTCCTTAAAGTGCTGGTTTCATTTGTAGCTGTTAATCTCTGTCTTTCAGAAAGATCTATCTACTGTGGCTATACGTATTGAGAATCAGTTTGAGGGTACCTTGCCCAAAGGCGCCTTGAGGCAAATTGAGGACGCATTGGAGGGCTTGCCGCGCGAGCATACGCGTGGGCTCGAGCGTGTGCGACTCGTTAATTTCATATCAGACCCCCGTATCAGAGGGCCGTTTCAGGCATCGGAACTCCCAGGCTTGTATCATCCGCGACAAGGACCCAAAGGTCCGTGGCTTGAAGTTGCGGTCGGGGTTCTGCTGCCTGGTGATAAGCCTTTTCATAAGCGAATTATTCCGAGGCTTTCGTTTAAAAGTAATTTAGTAGCACTCATTTTCTCTCTGGTTGGCCAACACTATCACCTGACGCTTAAGCACTCGTTAAAGAAGACACAGTTGGAGCCAGCCGTTCGCATGTACACGGAAAAGCAATTGCGCGCATGGAATGAAAAGAAGCACAGCTTGCGCGCGCGCCTGTTCAAGCCCTTGCAACCCACTTTCGAACGGTGGGCAAAGGGCCTGCAGAAGCGAGCGGCCGCTGAAAAGAAGAAGAGCCTCACATCAAAGTCTTGATCCGTCAACGCTCCAGGCGAGGCGCAAGCGTTGACTTTCCACGGAGCAAACAAGAGCTCTCTCACAAAGACCCATGCTATTCAACTTTTATGAATCGAGTTCGTCTGCAACGGTTCGAAGGATTGCGGCAATCTCCGGTTTTTGCACATTCGAACGCTGAAATCGCACTTCGACATTACATTGTTTGTCGGGCGAGGTGTACTTGAACGTGTAGGGCTTTTCGTCCGGAACAACGCGTGGACCCATTTCCTGTCGTCGCGCTTCCCTTGCATCGTTTCTGTTCAACCCGCGGGTTGCGATTTGATTTGCAAACCGGCGCATTGAATCGTCGTCAGGCTGTCGAACGATTTGTAACAACGCAGACTTCGCAGAAATTTCTGCTTTGGTGAGAACCTCTCGAACGTCGGGCGGGATCGTCGCAATCGATAACGCTTCCGTAACAGTAGTTCTGCTCTTTCCGACTTTCCTGGCGACTTCTTCATGCGTATACCCGAAGCGCTCACACAGTGCAAGCAAGCCATCAGCCTCTTCCCAAACAGTCAGGTCCTTGCGCTGCATGTTCTCAATCAGCGCAATCTCGGCGACGGTGCCAGCGTCGACCTCCATCTCAACGCAGGGTACTTCTTTGAGTCCAGCCTTTTGGGCGGAGCGCCATCGACGCTCACCTGCAATAATCATCCAGCGACCTGTAAGGCGATTTGGTTTGACCAGCAGTGGTTCGAGCACACCCTTTTCCGCAATTGAGGCTGTCAATTCGGAAAGGTCACCAAACTCAACACGCGGCTGTTCAGGGTTGGGATCGAGTTTATCTACAGCAATCATACGTCCGACTTGTGTTGGCCGATGTTGCGCTAATTCCTCGACATAATGTGCGTCATGACGCATTTGCAAGCCTGTTGGCAATCCCCTCTTAGACACGGCTCATCACCTCTTCGCAAAGTTTTCCGTATTCGATTGCCCCCGATGAATTGGGCGCGAAGCTAAATATCGATTCCTTGTACGCCGGTGATTCTTCCAGGCGAACACTCTTTGTGATCACGGTATCAAAAAGTTTGGAACCAAATACATTTTTGATCTGCTCGTGCACTTCGCGCGCGAGCGTAGTTCGCCTGTCATGAAGCGTTACCAAAACTCCCAACAATTCAAGGTTCGGGTTGGGACGGGCTTTAACTTTCTCGATTGTTTCGAGCAAGTCGTCAGTGCCTTCCAAAGCGAAATAAGACGATTGGATTGGAATCAGCACGTGAGAAGCGGCGACTAAAGCGTTTACTGTTATCAAGCCAAGTGTGGGTGGTGTGTCGATGACGATTACATCGTATTCGGACCGAAACGGTTCAAGTCGATCCTTTAAGCGAAACGGCGCGTCGAAATCACCGACAAGTTTTGACTCAAGCTTTGCCAGACTAATACGTGCTGGAACAATGTCCAGACCTTCTACAGGCGTGCGATAGACGTTCTCCGCGACGGGTGCCTGACCATCCATCATTAATTCGTAAACGGATCGATCCACTGTCTGAGGATCGAGAAAAGAGATGGAGCTATTTGCCTGAGGATCGAGATCGAGGAGAAGGACACGTTTTCCCTGGCGAGCAAAAGCGGCAGCCAGATTGATCGCGGTGGTAGTCTTCCCTACCCCGCCTTTTTGATTTGCGATGGCAATTACCATTCGCACAATGGCAAACTCACGCTCGATAGGATATTTGGCCCAAACTGCATTTGTTATCCCCTGGCTCGTACTCACATTGGCAGATCACCGGCTTCGCCAATCACATCCGGCCATTCTTCCTCGCCTGTTGTCACCTCGGCTTCCTCACTCTCTTCGGCAGGCAAGCTATTACGAGAAGCCTTGATGACTTCCATATCAACATAGATGGGACAATCGGCACGTAGCGCAAGCGCGATTGCATCTGATGGTCGCGAGTCGAGAACCATACGTGCGCCTTCACTGTTATGCATTTCGATAACTGCGAAAAATGTATTATCGCGTAGACTGGTAACTACCACTCGATCAACCTGCACGCCCAGTTCTGTGATTAAATTGCGGAGAAGATCATGCGTCATTGGCCTTGGCGGTGCGATCTTTTCAATTTCAAGCGCGATCGCATTCGCCTCGTAAGCCCCCACCCAAATAGGCAACATCGTATCACTCTCAATGTCTTTCAAAATGATGATTGGAGTGCCGCTATTCGGATCCATCATCAAAGCGCGAATCTTGACCTCTATTTCCATTTCACGTACCCCTTACACGCGAGCCGAATGGCGGATCAGCCTGCCATAAAGACTGTTTGTCTTCGCCTCCGTCACAATAACGTCAACTATCTTACCTTGGAGGCTTTCATTGCCGGGAAAATTTACGACCTTATGGCAGGAGGAATGTCCAACAAGATCCGTGGGAGACCTTTGACTTTGCTTTTCCGCCAGTACATTCAGAGTCCGGCCAACATACGCCTGGTAAGTTTGTTGTTGAAAGCGTTTCTGCACTTGCTCGAGTTCAAGGAACCGCGCCTTCTTGATGGTTTCCGGTACATCGTCATCCAGCTTTGCTGCTGGAGTGCCGGCGCGTTTTGAGTATTTGAAAATATATAGACCGTGGAATGAACACTCGCGCACCAGGTCGAGCGTTTCTTGAAAATCCTGATCGGTTTCGCCGGGAAAACCTACGATGATGTCACTCGTCAGCGACAGGTTTCGACGTGAATTCTTAATGCGTTCAATCCGTCGCAAATAATCTGACCGGTTATGGCCACGTCGCATTAACTTCAAAATCCGATCGCTACCCGATTGAACCGGGAGGTGGATCCAGTCACAAAGATTCGGGTTCTCTTCAATGGCAGTCACAATGTCCGGATGAAAGTCACGCGGAAAAGAAGTTGTGAACTTAATGCGCGGCATACCGGTCGCAGCAACGGCACGCAGCAGATTACAAAAGGCTGTTGCACCGGCAAATTTTTCAAGGCCTGCTTCAGTGCGCGGCCGATAACTATTCACGTTCTGGCCAATCAAATGGACTTCCTTATATCCGAGGCTCCGCAACGAGTCCACTTCCGCGACAATCTCATTAGCGAGCCGGCTTTTTTCGCGACCCCGTGAATAAGGAACGATGCAAAAGGAGCAAAACTTATTGCATCCCTCGATGATGGGAACAAAGGCGACATGAGGCGAGTGTCGTTCAACGGGCGAAACGTCCCACTGGTCTCCAACGCCCCGTTCATCGAGATCGATCACTTTCTTCTCACCTTGTTGTGAACGCTGCAGAAGAGATGGGATGCGGTCTGTAGCGCGTGTGCCAATCACAAGATCGACAGCCGGCGCATTGGCAAAAATTGAATCACCTTCCAATTGCGCTACACAGCCCATTACGCCGACAGTAACTGTGTTTTCACCCCTCTCGGCTCTAATCTCACCGATGCGCGTATAGACCTTGCGCTCCGCGCGCTCTCTGACTGAACAGGTGTTTAGCAAGACGACGTCGGCATCTTTCGATGACGCGGCAAGGTCGTAACCTGCGCTGCGCAAACCTGTCGCCGCGCGTTCTGAATCCGCGACGTTCATCTGACAACCAAACGTCTCTATGTAAACTCTGGGCTTCATCACTCAACTGACTGTAAGCGGGGCTAGTCTACCAGAAACCATTTGCGAAACGCGATAGGCTGAACTTTTTTGCAACCTCCGAATTTGATCGTGCAGTAGGCACTCGGAATGGCGATTGAGTTTCAATTTTATTTGCCGATTAGATGCTCACTTGATTCTTAGATCTCGCGCTAGTAGTATCGCCGCGATTTTACGTATCCCGTAGACACAGAGGAGGCTCCTCATGTCCTTCAATCGAATTATTCTCGTGGGAAACCTTGGACGCGATCCTGAGTTGCGTTACACACCGCAGGGCACTCCCGTTTGTAGCTTCACTATGGCCACAAACGAGCGTCGCAAAGATCGTACGGGTGAAATGCAGGATCAAACGACGTGGTTTCGAGTTACGCTATGGGGTCGCCAGGCAGAAACAGCCTCACAGTACCTCACTAAAGGCCGTCAGGTTTACATCGAAGGCCGACTACGTCTCGATGAGTGGACTGATCGTGACGGTAAACCTCGAACTACACTCGACGTTCACGCAACTGAAATGCATTTTATCGGTGGTGCCAGGTCAGAAGAACCAATGGTCGAAAGAGCGGCGGCCGGTGGGTCAGCGCCGGGAGAGCCGCAGCCAGACTTAACCGACGAAGACGTTCCCTTTTAAGCAAGTAGCCGGAAAATCTAGCGCGCAGTTGGACCAGTAACCTTATCTGCTGTTCCCCAACGACCGTATTGGCGAAGTTTTTCGTAGCGCCGCGCGAGACGTTCCTCCTGAGTGCAGCTAACAGCTTCAGCGAGACGTTCACTTAACGCGGCGTCGAGATATCGTGCCGTCTGGTCGTAGTCGGCATGAGCACCGCCGGGCGGCTCGCTTATTATCTTATCGACAATGCCTTCCTCGAATAGATGTTGAGCAGTGAGATGAAGACCTTCTGCTGCGCGTTCAGCCTGGCTGGAGTCCTTCCAAAGGATTGCTGCGCACCCTTCCGGCGTAATGACTGAGTACGTCGCATTCTCGAGCATCAGAACTTGATCGCCAACCCCGATAGCTAAAGCACCGCCTGAGCCGCCTTCACCGATTACCGTTACGATGATCGGCGTTTTTATTTTCGACATCTCGCGAAGGTTGTATGCAATCGCTTCAGCTTGCCCGCGCTCTTCAGCGTCGATTCCAGGATAGGCGCCTGGCGTATCAATAAACGTAAAAATTGGGCGCCCAAATTTTTCGCCGAGCTTCATCACTCTGAGCGCCTTCCGATAGCCTTCTGGTTTCGCCATGCCGAAGTTGCGAAAGCTACGTTGTTTGGTGTCGCGTCCTTTTTGGTGTCCTACCACAACCACAGGAAGACCATGAAAACGAGCGAAACCGCAGACTATTGCAGGGTCTTCAGCGAATCGCTTGTCACCACGCAGTTCAACAAACTCTTCAAACAGCCGCTCTATGAGATCCAAAGTGTATGGCCTATCTGCGTGCCGTGCGAGTTGTACGCGTTCAAATGCGGTTCGAGTAGTCCGCGCCGACGTACTCTGCGCCGCCACTTGTCGTTTAGGCTTTTTCTCTTTTCTCATGCTGCTGCGGAGTTTGCTCGGGCCAGACCTGTTCGTTCGATGCTTAGAGTGCAGCCCAGACTCTTCAGCGACTCTTCCAACTCTTTGCTGCGCTCTACGCGCAAAGAGGAATTGGCCTTCACCCTGACCACAGTATTATCGTCGAGCGCGGCATCAATGGCTACATCACATTCTCCAGGGTGACCACTGAGTAAGCTAAGGATTAAATCCAACATTGCCGGCAGGTCATCGGTTGCGGGTATTTGCATAACTATAAATTCGCCGCTCTTAGCGATGGCATCAATGCTTTGTACCTGATCGGCGATTACGGTCGCAGGACCGTCTTCGCTTAATTCAAGGCGGCCGGTAACGACCACGGCCGCCTCGACCTGAAGGCCTGGCGTACTTTTTCGGTAGATTTCAGGCCAGAGTACACATTTTGTGCTTCCGAACTCATCCTCCACTCGCAGCACCGCGAATTTATCGCCCTTTTTCGTCGTTCGCAGCTGCAGTTCTGCAATGATTCCGGCCAGGCTAATGCGACTGCCGGTATTCAGATGCGCCAGTTCCGTTGATTTGCTGGTCTTTAGCGTTTGCAGAATTTCAAGGTAGCTCTCGAGGGGATGCCCAGTGATATAGAATCCCAGAGCGGCTTTTTCGGCCGCCAGCAATTCCATATGAGTCCATCCCTGGTTGGATGGCGGCAGTTCGTTGCCAAATTCCGACTCTTCGGAAGCGTTACCAAAAAGGCCGTTCTGTCCAAGTTGTCGTTCACGTTTAGCTCGTTGTGCTCGCGAAAGCGCCGAGTCAATGGAATTATGTAGAGCACCTCGCCAGGCGCTCACCGGCCTGTCATCTTTCAGCGAATCGAACGCCCCGGCGCTAACCAGACTCTCGAGAACTCTCTTATTTATTGTTGTGCTTTCCACTCTTTCGGAAAAGTTAAAGAATGATCTGAACCCTCCGGTGTCGCGCGCGTCGGTGATCGCCTGTACCGCAGAGGGTCCGAGCCCCTTGATCGCAGTTAGCCCATAGCGAATGGCTCCCTGCAATGGCGTGAAGCCTGAATTGCTCTCGTTGACGTCTGGAGGCAATAAAGAAATACCCTGGGTCCGTAGCTCCTTCGAATACTTGAAAACCTTGGCGGCATCCTGCGCTTCACTTGAAAGCACCGCGGCGTAGAAGTGTTCCGGGTAATGCGCCTTCAAGTAGGCCGTCTGAAAGGCCAGGTAAGCGTAAGCCACGCTATGACTGCGATTAAAACCGTAATCGGAAAACTGGGCCATCAGTGAAAAGATCTTTTCCGCTTTATCGCGCTTAATGCCCCGATCTACAGCCCCATCGATGAATTTCCGTTCATGAACGGCCATCTCCTCACGTTTTTTCTTGCCCATTGCACGTCGCATCAAGTCGGCCTCGCTTAGCGTATACCCGGCTAAACGTTGGGCGAGCTGCATAATCTGCTCCTGATAAACGATAATCCCGTAGGTATTGCTTAAGATATCCTTCATTTCAGGTACCAGGTATCGAACACTTTTCTTTCCGTGATGGCGCAGAATGAACTCGTCAACCATGCCGCCATCCAATGGTCCGGGGCGGTATAAAGCGTTTAATGCTGCCAAATCTTCGATACCTTTGGGTTTCAACTTCCGGCAGATCTCCTGCATCCCCGAAGACTCAAACTGAAATACCGCCTCAGTCCTGCCCTCAGCAAATACGGCCATAGTCTGCTCATCATTAAGCGCTATGTCAGGCCAGTTAATCTCAACTTCAAGCGACTGCTTAATGCTCTTTAAACAGTCATTTATAACGGTTAAGGCAGTAAGCGCTAAAAAGTCCATTTTAAGCATGCCGGTCTTTTCGAGATCCGACATAACGTATTGGGTGGTGAGTTCGTCTTTTCCCGATACTGCGATAGGGATTAGCTCCTGAAGCGGGAGTGGCGAAATGACGACACCGGCTGCGTGAACAGATGAATGACGTGCGCACCCCTCCAGGCGTTGAGCGATTTCCAGGATCTCTCCCACCTGCGGGTTCGTCTCGACCTCGCGTTTAAGTTCCGGCACCTGCTCCAGTGCCTGAGCTATGCTGACATTTCGTCCTCGCACCGGCGGCGGAATCATCTTGGCAATCCGTTCGACTTCTGCATACGGCACCTCAAGAGCTCTGCCAACATCCTTTATAGCCGCTTTTGAAGCCAACGTGCCGAAGGTGATGATTTGACAAACGGAGTCACGCCCGTAAAGATCCGCGACGTGGTTGATCACCGCACCCCTTCCTCTCACGCAAAAGTCGATATCGATGTCCGGCAAAGACACTCGACCTGGGTTAAGGAACCGCTCGAAGATCAATTCATACTGCAATGGGTCGACATCAGTAATCTCCAGGCAGTAAGCCACCAATGACCCGGCGGCCGAGCCTCGACCGGGTCCGACCGGTATCGAGTGCTCCTTGGCGTAACGAACGAAATCCCAAACGATGAGAAAGTATCCAGCGAAACCCATCTGCTTAATCATTTGGATTTCACTCGATAGTCGCGTCTGATAATCCGCAAAAGCGTGTTTTAAATCACCTCGCGTCATCTGCCGTTCCCAAACCTGCTGACGCCTGACTTCAAAACCTTCCCTCACCACTTTCTCGAAATAATCATCAGCAGACCGTCCTCGTTCGCTGACTGGGATTGGGTATTGCGGCAGATGGTTAACGTTCTGCGGCAACTGCAGGTCGCATCGTTCGGCAATTGCGACTGTTTGCATCAGAGCGTCCGGAAGTTCATCGCCAAAAACTTGCCACATTTCTTGTGGAGACCTAACGTAGAAGTTTGGACTCTCAAAACGAAGACGGTTCGTTTCATTGACCGTCTTTCCGGATCCAATACACAGCAGGACGTCGTGAGCGCGTGCATCCTCGGGATTGAGGTAATGAGCATCGTTGGTTGCTATAAGGGGAATACCTGTACGCTGCGAAAGTTCGACAAGAGACTTCCGTATCCGGCGCTGAGCATCCAATCCATGCTCCTGGATCTCGAGAAAATAGTTGCCCTTCCCAAGGATCTCCTCAAACTCAATTGCTGCAGCCGCTGCATCATCGAATCTTTCCTGAGCAAGCATTGCTGATGGAACGCCTGACAGGCAGGCAGACAGGCCAATCAGCCCTTTGCTGTGTTCAGCGAGCAATTCTTTGTCAATTCGTGGCTTGTAATAGAAGCCTTCCGTGTAAGCCTTTGACGTTAAGCGCACCAGGTTCTGATAGCCTTCATAGTTCGTTGCAAGCAGTATCAGGTGAAAGTTCGCCTTTTGTCCCGGCGCCGCTGCCGCTTTGTCTTTGCGGCTCCCGCGAGTGATGTATGTTTCACAACCGATGATGGGGTTTACGCCGTGATTCTTCATCACGTTGTAAAAAGAGATCGCGCCGAACATATTGCCGTGGTCGGTCATCGCACACGCCTGCATGCCTAGTTCCTCAAGGCGGTTTGATAACGGTTTGATTTGGATGGCGCCGTCAAGAAGGCTGTAATCGGTATGAAGGTGAAGGTGTACGAATTGGCGATTTTGGGTCATCAGTTTAATCAGACTGTAGGTGAGCAGTGGTTAGGACACCACTGATATCTATTCCCATTCAATCGTAGATGGAGGTTTGGAGCTGATATCGTAGACAACTCGGTTCACCCCGCGAATCTCCGAAACCATCCGGGCGGAGACTTTTCCGAGAAGATCATGGGGCAGTCGGGCCCAATCAGCCGTCATGCCGTCTACGCTAGTAACAGCGCGAATTGCGATAACCCGCTCATATGTCCGTTCGTCTCCCATAACGCCAACTGTCGAGACAGGCAGCAATACAGGAAAAGCCTGCCAAACTGAGTTGTACAGTTGTGCCAAACGGAGTTCTTCGTCGAGAATTCTATCAGCAGCCTGCAGTAGTCGAACCCGTTCTTCTGAAACTTCGCCGAGAATTCGTACGGCGAGGCCCGGTCCCGGAAAAGGGTGACGTTGAAGAATCGATTCCGGTACGCCAAGTTCTTTGCCGATTACACGTACCTCGTCTTTGAAGAGCTCGCGGAGCGGTTCGATGAGTTTGAGGTTCATCTTCTCCGGCAGCCCCCCGACATTGTGATGACTCTTAATTACGGAGGATGGCCCACGTACGGATACGGATTCTATGACATCAGGGTACAAGGTTCCCTGCACAAGAAACGAGACGTCTCCAAGCCGGCGCGCTTCGGCTTCAAAGATATCAATAAAGACTTTGCCGATACGCTTTCGCTTTTCTTCGGGATCTGTGATTCCACGAAGGAAATCAAAAAATTGTTTGCCTGCGCTGACACCGCAAACATTCAATTTCATCGATTGTTGGAGCAGCGTCAGTGTGCTTTCGTACTCACCGTCGCGCAACAAGCCGTTATCCACAAAAACGCATACCTGCCGATCCCCTACTGCTCTGTGCACAAGCGCCGCTGCAACGGTTGAGTCGACTCCGCCGGACAGTCCTGACACTACCCGGCCAGTTTCTCCAATCTTTTCCCGTATACGTTGTGTCTGCTCCTCGATTACTCTTTCGGGTGACCAATCGCCGCGACAACCGCATACTCCAAATAAGAAATTACGTAATACCTGCGCACCCAGCGGTGTGTGGGCCACCTCCGGATGAAACTGCACACCATATAGCTTGCGATCTTGATCCTCCATCGCGTTAAGTGCTCCATCAGTAAGTGCTGTTATCTTGAAACCGGAGGGAATCGCGGTGACGTGATCGCCATGACTCATCCAGACATCCATCTCTTCAGAAAGGCCTTTGAAAAGCGGACTCTGAGGGTCCGTCACCCTGAGCCGGGCATAACCGAACTCCCGGTTTGGTGATGCTTCGACAGATCCACCAAGCTCCCGCGCAAATACCTGAAAGCCATAACAAATGCCCAGCACCGGGATGCTGAGGGCTTTGAGTAACTCAGGCTGCGGTTTGGGTGCAGCTTCGTCATAAACGGACGAAGGGCCGCCGGAAAGTATCAATCCCTTGGGTGATCGCGCCTTGATGGTTTCAGGAGAGGAGTTGAATGGTAGGATTTCACAATAAACCCCGGCTTCTCGAACGCGACGAGCTATTAGCTGTGTGTACTGTGATCCGAAGTCAAGTATTATGATCGTTTCGTGCTGAACGACGTGAGTCAAGAAAACCTCTGGTCTGATTTAGGTATCGAACTTCCGGAAGAGACGCAGATTATACTTTTCAACTCTCATAAGGCAAACGCGTACTGGGAGATTCTGACCCGATGATCACACTTCTTTTTTTCACAGTGTCTTGCCGTAAACTCAAATTGCTGACTACTTTTCTGCTGCTGTGCGTAATCAATGTTAACGCGCAAGTTCGCACGTCGGAACTGAACACGAAACAACAAATCAAATTATCAGAACCATTAACGGTTCGTTGGCGATACGAATCTGACGTCACTCTGAATCTCACACCGGCTTTCGATAACGAGCGAATCTATCTGCCGCTCGCTGGGGGCACGATTGTTTCACTCAAAGGGCGCAATGGCGAACTTCTTTGGCGGTCGGATCTCGGAGGTGAACTCTCTGCATCTCCTGTAGCGGATGATGCGATGATCTACGTCGCGTCTGAAACTTTGTCTTCAGACAAGCAACCTGGAAAGTCCGCTGGTGTGTTGCGCGCACTCGGCCGCGAAGGGGGCGTTACTCAATGGATAACCCCACTCGTGAAACCGCTGCGCGGGTCTCTGACAATCCGTGACGGGAAAGTTTTTGCCGGCGGTCTCGACGGAAGGGCCTACGCTTTCGACAAACGAACCGGTGGTGTCTTCTGGTCTATTCCGTTTGGCGTACCATTCAGCGGCCATCCCGTCGTTGAGGATTCACGAGTTTACCTAGGAAGCGAAGATGGAACTCTATTTGTACTCGAGGAACAAACAGGGAAACTGTTGTGGAAGTTCCGAACAAAAGGATCGATTAGGGGACCGGTCGCCGTAAGTGGGCGCACAGTCTTCCTGGGTTCAGGAGACGGATATGTCTACGCGGTTGACGTGGAGAAAGGCCGCCTATTGTGGCGCAAACGAACCGGAGCTGGAGTCGAAGCGGTTACACGCGTCGGTGATACATTGCTGGCAGCTTCGCTCGATAATTTTGTGTATCTGCTGAACCTGAAGGGAGCGATGCTTTGGAAGCGACAGTTGCCAGGGCGTATTCCTTCACAACCGCTCGCGATGGATGAGGCGGCTTTATTCATGCCATTGTCCAGTTCCTCTGCTGTCGTTTTGGGTCTAAAAGATGGACGTCAGGTAAATTCGTTGCCAACAGGCGAGGAAATCACAAGTTCTGCAGCGCCGATCGTCGTGGGCGACGCTGTGATAGTCACCGTCGAGCACGGTCTGCTCGCCTTTGCGCCGCCATCAAACTCCGCGACCAGAATATCAGGTGACTAGCTAACGACGACCGGTGGCACTCACTTCAACCTTCGTCTCGAGTGCATCCGAACGCCTCCAAAACATTCCCACCAATCGCGACAGCAAACCATGGAGAATGTAAGTGACTGCAATTGCGAGCAAGACATAGCGCGAGTAAAGAATAATCAACATCGCAATGGCCACGACAATGATAAGAGTACGCATGCTCCGAGTACTGGTGCCAACGGTCTTAAAACTTGAGAAACGAAGTGTACTTACCATCATTACACTTAACAGTCCCACCAAAATCATCAAAAGACCTGAATAGATCTTCGCGCGTTCAGGTCCGAACACGACTAATGGCACAGGTGCGAAATGGATAATGGCGGCGATTAGTCCACCAGCAACGGGTATCGGCAGTCCGACAAAGCTCTTTTTATCGACCTTGACAGTTCCTTCGGCCAGAATGCGTGGCCGTGATGCTTGCACGTTGAAGCGGGCCAGCCGAAACGCGCCGCACATGAGATACATGAACGACAGAAACCATCCAAGACGGTGAAGGTCAGTACCCTCCGTCAAACTCGCTCCGTAACCCCAAACATAGGCAAGCACTGCGGGAGCAAGGCCAAACGTGACGACATCTGCAATTGAATCGAGCTGAATGCCGATCTCCGTTGTTGTCTTGGTCATTCGTGCGATACGTCCATCAAGCATGTCGCAAACAACGGCTATACCAATGGCGATTGCTGCCTTATCAAAATGTTGCGCTGCTTGTGCGAAATCGGAATCGGTGCCACTGACAAGCTGAAAACCGCGCAAGGATGCCATCACCGCAAAAAAACCCATTCCGATATTAGCGGCGGTGAACATTGAGGGAATCAAATAGACACCTTTTCGCAGCCCCTTCCGCTGTGGGTTTCGATAGTCGTGATCTTTTTGCATATCAGTAGCGCTACTTATTGAACTTGCCCGATGACCGTGGTTCCTCCTCGCACCCGCGCGCCTACCTCGACAATAACTTTGACATTAGCGGGAAGTATCAGATCTGTGCGCGAGCTGAACTTGATCATCCCGAAGCGCTCGCCCAGTTTCAGATTATCACCCTTCCTTTTCCAGCAGACCACCCGGCGAGCGAGTATACCTGCAATTTGTTTACAAACCACGGTTGTCTCACTGCCTTCTATAGTCAACACATTCTGCTCGTTTACCAGACTAGCTTTTTCGTTTGTTGCCATCAGGAATTTCCCGGGAATGTATGAAATATCTGTAATCCGGCCCGCAATGGGAGAACGGTTGATGTGTACATCAAACGGTGAAAGGAAAATGCTGACAACCGTGCCAGATTCCTTGTCGTCTGCAGAAACGGATGCGATACGCGTCACGTGTCCGTCAGCCGGAGCAACAACGAGGCTGCTTGCATTGGGAGGGATCCGCTCCGGATTTCGGAAGAAAAACGCCATGAACAGGCTGATGACAACCAGAAGTAATGCGAAGTGCCACAGATTCAGAACTAGCAACACACCCGCCAGCAGCAACGGGGCTAATATGAACGGCAATCCTTCTCTGACTATTTTCAAAGCGAACTAAAAGTCTCCAGTTGCAAAAAGGGGACGTGCACTCTTGGTCACGTCCCCAGCTATCCATCAGGTTCGGAGAAATATCTCCGAAAAGATTAATGACTAATCGTCTGCGCTTTTTGGTATTGCACGATCATTGAATACATTTGATCTTTTAGCGCCAATTTTTTCTTCTTCAGCGTAATTTCCTCCAGTTGTTCCTCATCGCTCGGATATGGAAGAGCACATAATTCGCTCAGGCGTTCTTCGTATTTGTGGTGCTCTCGGGCTAATTCTCGGAATTCGGGGTCACGATTTATCAACTCTTCCTTCAGAGTATCCGTGGTGGCAATGTCCATTTCGTGCATGTCTCCTTTCAGACGATGGGACCGGCAAGATGTTTTTAGAGGTACGACGTAACTTCCATGGAATGATCTGCACAGCAAAAATGGTAGCTGAACAATCAGGGCAAATCAAGCGTCTAGTTGGCCTAATGGGCAACTCATAATAGTCGCATCTTCTCTAGGTTCAGAATAATAATTAGAGCGGCGTGCCACAGCCGTGAATCCACACTTTTGGTACAGGGCCAACGCTGCGGTGTTTCCACTGCGAACTTCGAGAAGGGCCGTTATGCTTCCTAATTGCCTTCCTTGTTGAACAACCGCCTTCAGCAGGGCGCTACCTATTCCCTTCCTTCGATACTGTTCGTCGACCGCGACGTTGTTAATGTGCAGTTCGCCGGCCGTATCTCGGGCAGCAATATAACCTGCTATGTGTTCATCGTCACGTCGATTCTTTCGACGGGCTATAAACATCAATGTTCGTTGTGGACCCTGCAGTTCAGCATAATATGCGGCCCAACCCCAGCGACTGAGCCCCGATCGCTCTTCAAGATCTACTACTTCGAGCAGGTCATGCTCCGACATCTGAACAATTTCAATCTCGTCCATACACGCCGAGACCACTTCAGCTTCTAACATTTCTGGTTCAGCTCCGCATCCGAGGGACGGACGTACATTGCTCGCAAAGCATTTGGGTCTAACAGGTCCTTCTGTCCAGATCTTTTTCCAGACAGAAGCGCTACGCTTAATGCGAGGTTGTCCGCAATTGGACCGAGTGTCCAAACGCGCGGGCCCATATGCTCAGAAATCCTGGGCCAATACGTTGACGACCCCTCTCCGGCCCAACACAGATTCGGGTAGCGTGCGTATTTTTCGAGTAACGCCGCAGGAGAAATGTGCGCAGGATCATCGATCGCCGTTACGACCAGGTCCTCCGAAACCGACAAGAGTTGCGCAAACACTTCACCGCGACCGGCGGGCAAAACAGCAACAGTCGCCCGGGATGCACCCGCAGCATGCGCAACAGCCTCGAGCGTTGGCACACCGGCACAAGCAACATTTAGCGTGGCTGCAAATGCTTTCACGGTCGCAAGTCCAATCCGCAATCCCGTAAAACTCCCCGGACCAATGGCGACCGCGACGAGATCGACATCCTTTAGCGAAGCGTCAGAGTGTTGTAAGACCTCGTTGATGTCCGCCAAAAGAGTATTGGAGTGCGAAAACTCAGGATTACCGATCTTCGCCGCCAGCAACTGAACTCCCCGGCACAAACAGACACTTCCGGTCAGCGTTGCAGTTTCGACTGCTAGTATCAACGGGTCACGTGACACGTAAACAAATCCTTGAAGTGGAATGGGTCCTGGCTGACAACAGCTTACCAATCACTCGGCGGCTAGTGGAAGTACTGCGGGGGGTAGTGCTGGTGGCAGCTATTGAATCGCGCTGAAGGTACTGATTGATCCGGAAACCCTCATGATCCATGCGGGACGGGCAATTATTTTATGCGTTCGCGAAAATAAATGATTGTTCGTTCCAGACCTTCCCGCAATGCGATCGTCGGGTTCCAATGCAATAAGTCTTGGGCGCGACTGATATCCGGCTTGCGTTGCTGTGGGTCGTCAGGCGGCAGCGGCAAATGTTTCAGACCTGAACGAGACTGGCAAATATCTACGATCTGCTCCGCGAGTTGTCTGATAGTAAACTCCCCGGGATTACCAAGATTCACTGGTTCATGAATGTCGCCGACGTTCATCAGTCTGATCAGCCCCTCAAGCAGATCGTCGATGTAACAGAACGATCGAGTTTGTTCACCGTCGCCATACAAAGTCAGCGGCTGTTCTCGAAGTGCCTGAACGATGAAATTTGAGACCACTCTGCCATCATCCTCCAGCATTCGTGGTCCATACGTGTTGAAGATGCGAGCAATGCGGATGTCAACGTTGTTCTGCCGGTGATAATCCATCATTAAAGTCTCAGCCAACCGCTTGCCTTCGTCGTAACACGATCGAATGCCGATCGGATTGACGTTACCCCAATACTCTTCTGGTTGCGGATGGACGAGTGGGTCACCGTATACCTCGGACGTTGATGCCTGAAGAATGCGAGCGTGCACGCGTTTTGCCAGGCCGAGCATGTTGATTGCACCCATGACGCTCGTTTTGACAGTCTTAACCGGATTGTACTGGTAATGGATGGGGGACGCTGGACACGCGAGGTTGTAGATTTGATCAACTTCCAAAAGAATCGGTTCGATCACGTCATGACGGATCAATTCGAATCGGGAATGTTCCAGAAGCGCAAAGATATTTTCGCGACGACCGGTGAAGAAGTTGTCCAGGCACAGTACCTCATGTCCCTCGCCAATCAGGCGCTCACAAAGATGTGAACCGATGAAGCCTGCGCCACCTGTTACCAGAATCCGCATTCAAGATTCTCCATTCATCAATCACTGATTACGTATAAAAACGATGCCAAGAAAAAAGTGGAGGCGCGTTCTGGAAAGCATTCGACAGCTTGTTGATACGTCCGCACAACCTCGCGGCATGCGTTGATAAACGCGTGCTGGCCGTGAGCCGGAAGAGCCATAACGTTTTCTCCGTGGGCATAAAGCGGGGAGCGCCGCGATGAGGGTAGCCGCGCGCCAGCTTCCGTTGCAGAGCTTGCCGGGACGCGAGTAATGGCTGCCAGGTGCTCCTGTAATTCGAACATGTGCTTATCGTTCGTGATCAAACTCCAAATCCAAACCTGTCCACACCTCCGAAATCGACTTTACGGAAGGTTGGGTTGTTTCGCGAGATTTGTAGAGTTAAGAAAAAATAAATCTCCCGCATGGTGCTGTGAAAAACCTACTCAATTGCATCCACCATCTCACACCACAGGTGGCCGATCGTGATGTGGGCTTCTTGTACGCGAGAAGTTCGGGAGGAAGGAACGGCGACATAGAGATCGCAAAAAGAGGCGAGCGGCTCTGCATTTGTCCCCGTCAGTCCGATTGTTCGACATCCCAAATCGCGAGCAGCTTGCGCTGCCTGCAATACGTTTGCCGATTTGCCGCTTGTGCTAATTGCTATCAGCACATCGCCTGTCCGGCCAAGTCCGCTAATTTGTCGGGCAAAGACTTCGGCGTAACCGTAATCATTACTCAGTGCAGTTAGCGCAGACGTATCGGTGGTCAAAGCGACAGCGGGCCACGAGCGTCTCTGTTTTTCGTAGCAACCCACCAATTCTGCTGCGATATGCTGCGCGTCGGCGGCGCTACCGCCGTTTCCACACAACAGAATCTTGTTACCAGCCATGAGCGCGTCGCAAACCATTTGGCCGGTCTGTTCGATCTGATCGAGACGGGATAAGAGAAGGTTTTGGACCGTTTCAAGATGCTCAGCGAGCGACTTGCGCAGCAGAAAAGTTGTGTCGTTTGGGTTGGGCTCCACGATCTTGCGAAAACACACTCAGAATCGGTCGAAGAAATTAGCACACATCGGGCTGGATTCGTTAAGGGGAACAGTAGATAGAGACTTATACTTTCTTCCGGCAGCGAAATTGGTTTCTTCACGCCAGCGATTCCCTAATTTGAAATTACCATTTATTATTCACCGCCAACGCTGTCAATTACTCACATATGAATACTACAAATTCAACGCCTATGCTGCGGCAGTACCAGGAACTGAAGCAGCAACACCCCGGCACCCTATTGTTCTTTCGGCTGGGTGACTTCTACGAACTGTTCTTCGACGACGCGATTCTCGGATCTCGCGAACTCCAAATTACCCTTACAGCACGCCATAAAGAGCGTGGCGATCCAGTTCCGATGTGCGGCGTCCCACACCATTCAGCGGCAAATTACATCGCCAGACTTGTGCGCAAGGGTTACCGCGTCGCGATTTGTGAGCAAACTGAGGAAGCCGGGAAGACGAAGAAGCTGGTGCGACGTGAAGTTGTCCGGGTCGTTACGCCAGGTACGCCAATCGATCCGCAATTGCTCGAAGCGCGCAAATCAGTTTTCCTGGCGGCCGTGTGCGCCGCCGGAGATTCCGTGGGCGCAGCTTTTCTCGATATCTCGACGGGAGAGTTTTGCGCGACACAAGAAACCGGCCGGGATGCGTGGGAACGAATTCGAGCAGATCTGGAATCATACTCGCCGCGGGAGTTGCTGTTTCCCAATTCTCTGGCGCCTGTGATGCAAACAGCTCTCGCTGGGAGGCAGCAGACCCAACCGTTGCCGCTGGCGCACGACCCACTTCACGATACAGATGGTCTCAGAAAGGTTATCGGATTCGACATCACACTTACCGGTATTGAGGATTGGCTATGGCAAAAGAATGATTGTTTAGCGCTTTTGCGTGATCACTTTGGCGTGCAGTCTCTCGACGGTTTTGGATTGAATCGGAAAGAAGAAGCTGTGCGAGCCGCAGGCGCCTGCTTGCGTTACGCGCGCGACACGCAACGAGCAGCCGCCGCTCATATTACCGACCTTACTTATTTCGAACCTCAGGACTGCCTCGTTCTCGACAGCGTAACCGTACGCAATCTGGAACTTATTGAGTCACTCGGCGGTAGCAGTGGTCGTTCTTTACTTCAAGTTATCGATGAAACAATCACGGGCATGGGCGGTCGTTTACTTCGCTCATGGTTATTGCGCCCATGTGTAAAACGCAAGGAAGTGGAAGCACGTCTGGCGGCAGTCCAGGACCTTTTTGCTTCGCAACGGATCCGCGACCAACTGCGGTCCTTACTGAAAGAAATTTCGGACCTCGAGCGTTTGATTGGTCGAGTCAGTTTAGGTTCGGCAACGCCGCGCGATTTGGTGGCGATGCTGAGATCGCTCGATCAGGTACCGGAGATCCGCGAGTTGATAGGAACTCTTCCAGCTTCTTTGCTTCAGGTGCTCGCCGAAAACATAGATGAATTGGCTGACGTCCGATCGCTTATCGCACGTGCAATTCAGGATGACCCACCCGCGAAACTAGCCGACGGTGACGTAATACGCGAAAACTACTCTCCAGAGCTCGATGAATTGCGGTCCGTTGGCCACAATGCAAAACAGATCATCGCCACCCTCGAATCAACGGAGCGCGACCGCACTGGCATAGGTAACCTGCGCATCCGTTTCAACGGGGTGTTTGGCTATTACATAGAGGTCTCGAAAGCAAACGCTGCTCGCGTCCCTGTACACTTTGAACGACGGCAGACGCTGGCGAACGCGGAACGGTTCACAACTCCGGAGTTGCGCGAGTGGGAAAAGAAAGTCCTCGGTTCCGAAGAAAAAATCATCCTGCTGGAAACAGAGCTCTTCAACGCGCTGTGCCGCCAGGTCGCGGCAGAGACGAAGAGGATCCAGATGACAGCTCGCGCTCTCGCAACGCTTGATGCGCTGGCTTCTTTGGCCGAAGCTGCCGCACGTCTGCATTTTATCAGACCGACGATGCATGACAGCGATGAATTGGAGATCATTCAGGGGCGACATCCTGTAATCGAAGTTTTCAGCGACAATCCTTTTGTACCGAATAGTGTTTACCTGAATAACTCCACCGACAGGTTGTTGATAATCACCGGGCCTAACATGGGTGGGAAGAGCACTGTGCTGCGTCAGACAGCAATTATTTGCATATTGGCCCAGATGGGTTCGTTTGTTCCGGCCGAACGCGCACGCTTGCCATTGATAGATCGGGTTTGGACGCGCGTAGGCGCTTCAGACGATCTGACACGCGGCCGCTCGACATTTATGGTCGAAATGACGGAAACAGCCGCAATTCTTCACAGTGCTACTCCACGTTCGCTGGTGTTACTTGACGAGATCGGGCGGGGTACTGCCACGTTCGACGGTCTTTCGATCGCCTGGGCAGTAGCCGAGTATCTCCACGACTCCGCGCAACACGCAGCAAAAACACTATTCGCAACGCACTACCACGAATTAACGGAGCTTGCCGAGAGATTGCCCGGAGCAAAGAACTACCAAATCACTGCAACTGAACGTGAAGGCGAAGTCGTCTTTCTACATCGACTCGAGCGAGGGCGAGCTTCCAAATCGTACGGTATCGAAGTCGCTCGATTGGCAGGATTGCCGCCCCCTGTGTTAGCAAACGCGCGTGAGGTATTGTCGCGTCTGGAAAGGTACGAACTTGACGTGTTTGCGGAAGAGGATGTGTCGTTACCAAACCGAGCAACCGGTGAGATTAAGATCGCTGCGGCCCAAGCTGCTGGATCGAATGAAGTGTCTGTACCGGTTTCGGCGTCAGATGCGATGACGAAAGCTACTCACAGTGCAGCGCGACGTAAAGCCGCGGCGCAGGCCTCGTTATTCGATTTAATGAATCAACGAGTAGTTGAAGAGCTGCGTAGCGTGGATCCACGGTCGCTATCCCCGGAAGAGGCGAAAGAAATGCTGCTGAAGCTTCGTCAGAGAATCGTTTGAGGAAACGACAAAAACTCTTCAATCGTCAGTACGGATCAGCTTCTTCGAGTGCGTTACCGCGCTCTTAGAAGTTGCTCAGCGCGGTTCGAGTCGCGTCACTGTACAGATCATTTGGTGGCCGCAATTGTTGGTGAGTCGGTGACCGTAAACCAGTTACCCTGTCCATTCTCTGTTCGCAACATCCGCAAAATCTCTTCATACGTGAATGGCCGAGCGCCTCGGCGGCCAAACACCGAAACCTGATTTCCGCTTTCATCAACGGCTCTGTCGCGATCCAACGGCTTTGAGATCGCCAGCGCTCCACCCTTCGTCTTGAAAGTCGCGATCAAAGTTGGATGTGGACGCGGACTAAAGCCTGCATACTCCGGCATCGTCTCGGGCGAGGTCAGTTGCAAAATTCTCAACCCGTTTCGGCCGTCAGCAACATACGCAAACAGACTTGCGTTGGTCATTGCAATCTTGACTTGGTTTACGTCGCCGAGTTGACCGTTCGCGTTGTACTCCTGGTCTAACCGCGGATGCTCCGGTTCTTCCACGTCGATGATTGCAATTCCCTCTTTGCCGTTCGCAACATAAGCATAGGTACGAGCGATGTAGACATCGCGTGCGTCTGCTAGTGGCACATACGCGTTAGAAACCAACCGTGCATTTTCCGGTTCCCTCACGTCCACGACTTTCAAACCATCATCGTCTACGACAAACGCGTATCGAAACTGAATTGCAACCGACCTTGGATTCTTCAGCGGGATCTGCTTGACTACTTGAGGACTGAGCGGGTGATCGATGTTAACTACGACGAGTGCTCGTGCAGTTGTAACGTAGGCATGAGTACCTGCAATCGATATGTTTCCTGCATCGGTCAACGCGCCGTCAGGATTGAAAGCTCCCCCGGGATATTTCTGTGGATCCAGCGCGCGTTTCAAAAAATTGTTGAGAGGATCTCCATCGAGCAGCGTGGCTGCGTTCACCAGAATCAATCCTTCGTACTTATCCACGACATACAGATATGCGTAGAGTGGGTGAATCGGCTGCTCCTCGTTTACAAGTTGCTGGCGTTCAACTCCCGTCATTCGGATCGCGCTTTCGGGATCGATCATGGATCCATCTGCCTTAATTCTCCATCGTGCCGGATCAACCGCCAACGTACTCGGAGCGGCGACAGCAGTTGCGTATTTTGTCTTTACCCACAACCGCTGTCCGAATCGGGAGACTGGCGCAGTTGTTATGCGCTCCGAAAATCCCTTCTGATCGATCTGTGCGACATCGTAAACACGCAGGCCGCCTTCTCCTGCCGCGACGTACGCGTATTCGCCACGGAGTTGCACTTGCAGGACGCGCGGATTACCAACGTGTTCGTAAGCACTTTGCAGTTTACTCCCAGTTTTGATGAAACGACTGTAGTCGTCCGGATAGGCTATTTTTTGTAACGTACTACCGAAGACCGCCTGTGGCTCACTCTGTTCTGTGGCGACCACCGCTTCCAACCCGTCATCCGCCGCTACATACACGTAGCGACCCATAAAGTTGACGAAGTTTGTACCCAGCAACAGCAGTTGGGCCAACCATGCATTATTGTCGTTTTGTCGAGAGACATGGCAATCGCTACAAGCCTTCGTCTCTTTCGCCCGTACGGTATGGGGAATATGCGTATTAAAAGTTTGTCCGGCGAAGCCTTCGGCCGAAACTGTTTGTTGTTGCGAATAGATCCATTCACGGTTCTGATTTTGTGAGCTTACGAGGATCGCTGATGAAGAACGGACAGGCGCAACTCGATTCCCGGTGACGGTACCGTCACGTCCCAACATAAACACATCGTCGCGTAACACCTGGAAGTCATATTGGGTGAAGTTTCGCGAGTTACTACCTTCATTGTGGCGGTTGGGCATCTTTTGGTTCGCCTGCATTGAGAGATGACACCCAAAACAACTTGTCATCCACGACGAGTGACAGGCAACGCAAGTCATGTCACTTTCTCGGTGCGCCAGTCTATGGTCGTCCGCCGGCACAGCTCCCCATGTTGTATTGTCCTTTTGAATGGTCTTCGCATACCGCGACTTCTCGCTATAGTCACGTGCGCCGGGAGTGATGGTGTCGACAGTTTGCATTACGCGCCACCATCGCCCGGGGACAACCATTGAGTTCTGCACGACGTCACCTGCCTTGAGATCCACGTCGTTTCCCTTTTCGTCCTTTCTTTTTCTGTCGCGACTGATGCGTTGGAACAATGGTACGCGGGAGCCGGTCTCGTCACGTGTTCTAATGCGAGTTAAATCCTGACCGACAGTGGGTTGGTTTTGTGTCTTCCGGCGTTCGGCTGCTGCGCCGGTTGCGGTGGCCGCGGCTGGACCTGACGTAAACAGCGTCGCCTTTCGCCGAACGCTCCCGTGACAGTCTTCACATGCAATTTCTATGGCCGCTCGAGGTTCGTTATAAAGATTGCCATCGCCGTGAGAGTCCTGACGCAAGTGACAGTCGACACAGTGCATTCCCTTCTCTGCATGTATGTCGTTTAGGTGGACGGCTTTTTCAAATTTCTCCGGATCATCAGGCGAAATGAGTTTGTCCTGTGAGTCGAGCAGGTTCCCTTTCCGATCCCGCTTGAATACTTTTCTGAATAGCCACCCATGACCATGCGAATCTGCAAACTGAGTGTTTCGCAGCAAAGCATTGAAATCAGCACTGCCTGTTTTCGCCAGAAAATTTGCATCCGACCATAAACCCCGAAGACTGGAACCTTCCGGATTGCGATCAAGCTTCTCACGTTCTTCTTCCTGTGATGGATTGTGCTGCAGTTTCGGGTACATCCGCGACGCGTCGCTCTCGTTGTCCCACCAGGTGAGCCCAAGGTACGTCGCCACCATGTTAGTACCGGGATGCATATGACACGCCATGCATTGTGAACTGGGAATCTGACTCGTGAACTGATGTTTGATCGGATGACCGGATTCAGTTTTCGGAATGTTTGCGTCGGCTGTTTGTGATTGTCCGAGATTACCTGCCGTGTGATAGAAAGCGGAGCTGTTTGGATCGCGATCGTTAGCATAGATCACATGACATGCAGAGCAGCCCGAAGATCGGAAATCGCCGGGATGATCATTCGTGCCGAGAAAGTTCAGCGTCGGATCCAGCAATCGGGTCTTTTGTATACCCAGAAAAACAGGATCCGTGCGATTCGCAGTGCCAAAGCCTCGCGCGCTGAGTCCTTTGTCCGGCTTACCCGGATCCTCATCCTTGTCAGGTAAGGCAACCTCTAAACGGCGTTTGCCGCCCCGTTCAAACACTCGCAGCACATTGCCAGGTTGAGAAATCTCCCAGCGCGGAATTGGACCAAGCGTCTCGAGCAAACCCTTCGCACGTTTCTGCTCCGCCGTGGGTGCGGGAGTTTGAATGAGCGTCTGCGGTGCACCAGATTCGCTGTAAGTTTCTCCGAACCGCACGTCCTTTAGCGGGAAGCTGCCATTGTTGTACAGGGCGGCGCCCCACAACATGGCGCCATGAGTCATCATGCTTCGACCAACATTCCTGGATTCCACATCGTGGCATGCGCTGCCTGAACATGTTCTGGCAACCACCCGCAAATCCCCTGGATTCACGAACCTTACAAAGTCCCACTTCTCGCGTAAGAGCAGTGTGTTGGTCCGTTCGGGATTTGCTCCTGTGTAGCGACCATCTCTCTGCCATTCACGTGGGAAGCGAGGTTGTACGTGAGCCAACTTCTTAACCCGTTCTATTTCGCGGGGGTCCTCGCTCGTCTTCGAAGGAAGGGGATTACCACCGTGACACGTCGTGCAACTTAGGCCGACTGCATCTTTGTCGTCCTTTAATTTTTCCAATGTGTCCGTTGTGCCGTACTTGTGCATTGGCTCGATCTGTCCATGACAAGACACGCAGCCCTCGAAAACAGGCGGCCTGGCAGTTTGCAGCACTGGCGTTGTCGCCCGTTGAGTAAACGGACGCACGTAATTCTCTTGTCGATTCGCGAAAGAAGAAGGCGACAACAGAGACGGCAAAACTAACGCAGCAACGATCAGCGACAACGAAAAGACGGCCGCCCGTAGAAACACTGTTTGCCTGGGTTTCAGATCCGATGAATGCATCGCTGTACGAAAGAGTCTGTTATCAGAAGACCAACTTCAACTGCGCAAAAAGTGAATACAATGGCTTACTTGGATTGATTACAGCCGGCTCGCAAAAATCGCCAACACTCGGCGGGCAATTGCGCGATGCGTCAGTGAAAATGTCGCGAAACCCGCGTCCGGTTTGCAGCGCAGCAGCGCCGAATGTAAATGTCACGTTGTTTACAAGGAAGGGGCGGTAAGCGACTCCAAGGCTGTAATCCACTCCAATATCGTGACGAATCCGATTTTGAAATAGCAGATATTCAAGCGACTCGGTTCGATGAAACCTCAGAAAGTTAATGTTGAAAACTGTCTTCACTCGTTGTGTGAGTTCAACATCCATGCCGGCGTTGTAAATGAAAATGCCGGGGTTTACAAAGTTCGCCTGACCCTGAATCTTGCTGCTCCGCAACGACGGCAAGAGACTGTTGGGTTGCACGAGACCTACGCCTGTTTGCGTCAACCGGATTCCATTTCTGCTCCAAAAAGAAAACTGTCCTCCCGCAAAGTTTGGATCGTCGAAGATGGCATCGAATCCAGTAGCCTTGTCATCAATCGGATCTTTATCACCTTCTGCCCAGAAGAGTGATCCCTTAAATCTTAGATAATCGTGATCGAGTGACGCTTCAACGGCCGCCATGTTCGATCTGACATCTACTTTGCGTCCGGCGATCGGGTTTCGCTCGTCATAACCGAAAACGTAATAATAGGAGTGAGTGAGGTTCAGTCGACCGAGGTGACCATCACCGCTAATTCCAAGATACGCAACCTTCACAGCATGTGGGCGAACGTCGCCGATTAGGGCCGGTCTAACAAGAAATCCATTACGATCAAATTTGAAACTGGGTCGATCGTCGTTGTAATGAAAGCTCCCCTGTAGCGTGAAACCCTTGCGAATGAAATCCTGCCGATAGACGTTTGCTATGTAAACATTCTGATGACGCCCGTCGAATCGGTTCAGGCCACTGTTCGTGTCTTTCTCCAGCATTGAGAAGTAAGCAGCGTTGTACTGCAAGCGGTTATTATCAAGAGCCCCGAAGAAGCGTGCGCCCAGGTTGTTATCCGAAAAAATAAAGCCACGGAAGTCCGACACAAACGGCTGAATGCCGGCACGAACGGAAATGAAATCATAGTTGGCGTCGACATCGGCAAGCTTTACCTCCGCGAAGGCCTCTTCCAGTGACACATAAGAGTCTGTTCGGCTCGGACCTTTCCTGACGTCTATATTTACAACACCATTTTCCCTTGCATTAACGTAGTTCGGAATGCTGAGGGTTGGAGAAATCTTTAGGGCCCAATCGCGCGGCTTGAATGTTGTATCTCCATGAAAAAGCTCGAAACTCAATTGCAGCGTTTCGCTCGCGGCAAACTGTTCTGGCCTACCAAAAAACTCTCCGCTGACTGGATCTACACTACTGATATCCGACGGGGTTGGTGCGCGTCGTTGCTCTACACCACTAGTGCTGATCGCTGACAGAATCATGAAGAGCTTGTTCCCGCGTATTGGGTAATCGCCTTTCAAGACGGTCTGATTGTACGGATTCCACCACCGTCCTCGTTTGAAAGGAATGTCGCGGCCGCGCGCCCCTCGATTTCCATATCTGTCGTATTCAGGAAATTCTATGCGCCACCGATCCGGGGTTTCGCGGCGACCTGCTGGCGGCTGAGTTGCGGCTTGTTCTTCGGCCGACGCCAGCACGATGTCTATCAAGGTGTCTTTCGCCGCTTCGACGATCACGTTTTCCACGATCCCGGCGCGCACGATCGCGAAGGACCCATAGTTATTGTTTTTATCAAACTTCGCGAGTTTTGGAGCGCCGACGCTGATTCGATAGGCGCCCACTGGAATTTGCATTTGGTAGGTGCCGTTATTTCGTGACTGAGTTTGACTAACTCTGCCGGTCACCTGATTTGCGGCAATCACTGTTGTGCCTGAAGAAACAGCACCGCCGCTTTCACGGACAGTTCCGCGTAAGCGACCTCTCTTCTGGGCCTGACATGCAAAACAGACAGTGCAAAGCACAAAAAGAAATGTAGCGATGTGGAAAAAATGGCGAGCCACGCTAAGGGTTTGTCTATGCGGCAGGTCGAGTTTTCTGGAGCACGCGCTACAGCTTTGATAACGCGTGACCATGGCCTTGTAGCACACGTGTATGAGCCAGGCAATCAAAATCTGCGCAATTGAAGTTTGTTCGAGCCGCAAATTATTGTGGTACATTGTGGCCGATCCCGGCGGGTTAGCCGCTTCACTCCTTTGCCGAATGCCAAATTACGTTTTTTCACAACGAGACACTTCTATTGTTTAGGTGGCAATGACCCACAGCGGTACTGACGGTAACGAAAAACAGAACGTGACACGAATTGTAATCGCGGCCGCGTTATTATTCTTTGCGTCCGCTGCTTTGCTGTTTAGGTCTGACTTCACCAGAGTGCGTGCCCAAACAACTGCACCTGTCCTCGTGAGCCGCGACGATTCTACTCGCGCAGTAGCTTTCGATTCTGTTAGTCACCTGCCCGAACCATTTACCAGTACGTCTGCGATAAAGTTTGGACCCGATGGCTCGACTCGCATTATGGTGTTTGCAATGAATCTGCGGATGCAGGATGAAGAATCAGCCGCCGCAGTCAGTGCGGATGCCGAAGATGCTGATCATCGCATCTATTCCTTGCCGGTGGAGTTTGTTGGTCCTGTACCGTCTGAGACGTGGGCAACTTCCATTG
>JBHEMC010000038.1:0-17409 GCA_046262775.1 Pyrinomonadaceae bacterium
CTCCGCTCGTTTGGTAAACCGCCTGACGTACCCACATTCCTCCTCGTCGCAGGCAGAGGTCGACCGCCGCATTGGGTGCAGGCAGTGCTTGCTCAATATGGGACCTGGATTGCCGAGGCGAAGGAAGGTGGGTTGACGGTTACGTCAGACAGTGCACACTACATTCAGCGCGACGAGCCAACCCTCGTCGTTTCGGCGATTCGTCGCGTCGTCTTCCCGAGCGTGCAGAATGTGCTTGAACGCGCCATCAGTGAAAAGGGAGTCGAAGCGTCAGTAGCTCTCTATCAGCAGTTGCGAGCGCGATACCCGGCCGATTACTTCCGCGAGAGCACTCTCAACACGCTTGGGTACCAGCAACTCACAGCCAAACATGTCAAAGAGGCAATCACTCTCTTCAAACTGAACGTCGAGATGTATCCGAAAGCGTTTAATACCTACGATAGTCTTGGGGAAGCATTTATGGTCGAGGGCGATCGCGAAAAGGCCATTTCCAACTACCGAAGATCGTTGGCGCTCAATCCGCTGAACACTAATGCTGTAGAGATGTTGAAAAAGCTAGGCTCTTCGCGGTGATGTGTCTAATATGATAGTGGGGACCGTCCAGTACGGCCGCCGCGCGTTCGTAGGCACATCTCGCGTGTGTGTTCCGCACTCACGAAAGAAACACCCTCATAAAAGGATCTTAAAAATGAAGATCAAACAAATCCTTTTTTTGGTGCTCACTTGTCAGCTCATTCTCATCTTAACTTCGTGTTCGCTAACCAAAGGCAAGGAGCTTAGTGAACGCGCGGTTGTACAGTTTCACAAGCAATTTAACGCCGAACAGTATCATGACATTTATGCTCAGTCTGACGAGGGTTTTCGCAAAGCGGCAACTGAAGCAGATACATTGGCCCTGTTTGATGCAGTAAGCCGAAAGCTTGGGACCATAAAAGAATTCAGAGCCGATGGGTTGGCATGTGAATGCCACCACTACCGGAACATATGTCAGTCTTGCGTATGCTGTTGAGTTTAGCGAAGGCAAAGGAACAGAGCAGTTTGTGTTTCGCGTAAGTGGCGACAAAGCTTTACTCTTCAATTACAACGTCAATTCGCCACTCTTAATTATCAAGTGAGCTGCGCTCTGATGCGCACTTGGCCATCGGGCGAGTTCCTTGACCGGGAGATACTAACCACAACGATGCTGCTGCGCTGAGATCTTATACCGGTAAAAATCCGCAAAGGAGGTAATCGATGTCGCCCACAGTGGGAAACGGAAAAATTTGCTATTTGGAGATTCCCGCGATCGATATATCACGCTCGATCGAGTTCTACACATCGGTCTTTAACTGGAAAATCAGACGGCGTGGTGACGGGCAAATCGCATTTGATGACGGTGTCGGTCAAGTCAGCGGTACGTGGATAACCGGACGGCCTCCTTCAACTCAGCCCGGCCTGTTGCTATACATCATGGTCGATGACGTCGCAAAGACAATCTCGTCGGTCGTTGAGAGCGGTGGTGAAGTGGCGCAACCAATTGGCGGTGATGCTCCTGAGATAACTGCAAGATTCCGCGACCCGGCGGGCAACGTACTCGGACTGTACCAAGAACCGAAAAAACTTTTGATGAAGACAGGTGATATATGACTGTAATCGATCATTTGATTCTTAACGTAAACGACATTACCTCCAGCATAGATTTTTATGTAAACATTCTAGGGTTCCAACTCGAGGGCGCCGATGGTCCATTCACCGTCATCAGGGTCAACGAAGCGTTCACTCTACAGTTGGCGCCGTGGGGAACGAAGGGAAACGAACATTATGCGTTTGCACTTTCACGCGAAGACTTCGAAAAGACATTCGAGCTTCTGAAACGACACGAAATACCTTACGGCGATTCATTCCATTCAGTCGGCAACAACCTTGGGCCTGGGAATGAGTCGGGTGCGAAGGGGCCAGCCCCAACACTTTACATGAATGATCCAAATAACCATCTGATCGAGATTCGCACGTACGAGTAGCCTTCCGCAATGCTCCCGAACGCGTTCTCGCGCGCGCGGCGGGCGAGCTCGAATTCGAGCGACTCGCGGTGCTCACCGACGAAGATTTCTTCGGCCAGAGATCGCGCTGATTGACGATGTCCCCGCAACCCGACCGCACGCACGGTCATAAACGTGTGAGCTTGGGCGGGCCGCCCAATCTCCATTACCACGCTCCTTCACCTGAACTACTCGCTTCACATAGATTCGCAGGTGAGGAAGGGGTCAAGCGCAGCGCGACCCCGCTCCAAGTTCCATCAACCACCCAGCTTCACCTGAGCCATTCAATTCACAAAGATTTGCAGGTGAGGAAGGGGTCAAGCGCAGCGCGATCCCGCTCCAAGTTTCATCAACGCTGCTTCACCTGAGCCAATCAATTCACAAGGATTCGCAGGTGAGGAAGGGGTCAAGCGCAGCGCGACCCCGCTGCAAGTTCCATCAACCACCCAGCTTCACCTGAGCCAATCAATTCACAAGGATTCGCAGGTGAGGAAGGGGTCAAGCGCAGCGCGATCCCGCTCCAAGTTCCATCAACGCTGCTTCACCTGAGCCACTCAATTCACAAAGATTCGCAGGTGAGGAAGGGGTCAAGCGCAGCGAGCTGCTCAAATGAAAGAGTTGGGCTGGTAGTCTTATTCGAAAGGAGTGAAAACCTGTGAAATGGTTTGCGATGGATCTGGAGCGGGGTCGCGCTGCGCTTGACCCCTTCCTGATTGTAAATTCTTGCAAAATGGGTGGTCTCGGAGGATAGGTGGATGCTAGTGAAGATGCAAAGGCTGGCTAGTGAATTGGAAGCTTGTGAGCTTGGGCGGGCCGCCAATCTCCATTACCACGCTCCTTTACCTGAACCACTCAACTCACCAAAATTCGCAGGTGAGGAAGGGGTCAAGCGCAGCGCGACCCCGCTCCAAGTTCCATCAACCACCAGCTTCACCTGAGCCAATCAATTCGCAAAGATTCACAGGTGAGGAAGGGGTCAAGCGCAGCGCGACCCCGCTCCAAGTTCCATGAACCACCCAGCTTCACCTGAGCCAATCAATTCACAAAGATTTGCAGGTGAGGAAGGGGTCAAGCGCAGCGAGTTGCTCAAATGAAAGAGTTGGGCTGGTAGTCTTATTGGAAAGGAGTGAAAACCTGTGAAATGGTTTGCGATGGATCTGGAGCGGGGTCGCGCTGCGCTTGACCCCTTCCTGACCCGCAAATTAGCTGACCTGCAATTTCCTTGCCCTGAAAATTTCTGACTGGAAATTTGCTGAGCTGAAATTCCAGACTGTAAGATTTTCTAACCCGGGGTTTCCTGCTCCCACATTTCTGATCAAAATCTCTTGTGAGTTGGTTTTGTCTGGTCCCTAATCTGTTCTTTTATTGGTGCACCCGGCACGACTCGAACGTGCGACCCCCTGATTCGTAGTCAGGTACTCTATCCAGCTGAGCTACGGGTGCGTGTGCGCTAAATGTTAAAGGCTACAGCGCCATTAGTAAACCGGCGAAGCATTTGTCGATCGCTATCTTGCAAAATATCCCGGACGCGTGCGCGCGACTAAGCCTGAGTTGGAAATTTCGATCCTGATCTCATGCCACTTCCCTCGCGACCTGTCGCCGGACGCCTGATATGCAACGGTGTAGAGCGTGCGCAAATCCGCGGCGACTTCAGTGTAAAGTCGCGCCATGTTGTCGAGGCGATTTATTTCATTCAGCCGTCCACCAGTCCGATCCGCAAGCGTTTGCAAACGTACGCGCGCCGCCGTGTAGATTCCCGTAATGTCGGGGCCCGGCAATGGCAGACGCTTCGGGTCGCCGGATGGTAACGCCAGTGGATAGACCGTCACGCCCTGCCGATCAGCCGACGATAAAACACTGTTTAGATCTGAACTTGCCTGCGGCCTGATTGACGACAAAGCTTCTTCGTCTGTTTGCGCCTTGGCCACCGCGGCCCGATCCACGTTGCGCAAATTCGTATCGAGGCCGTCGGTCAGCACCACAATTGCTTTTCGACGCTTACCTTCTTTATCAAGTTCATTCAAAGCAAACTTCAGCGCGGAGTACAAATGTGTTTCGCCGGCGCCTTCGGCAAGTTCCGTGATCGCATAGGCAGTCTTCTTACGGTCCACCGTGAATCCAGCCAGTAGTTTTGACTTTGCATTGAACTGAATCACGGCGACGCGATCTTCAGGAGCAAGTGCATCCAGGAATCGGAGACTTGCCAGCTTCAACTGCTGTCGGAAATTGAGCGTTGAGCCGGACATGTCCAGCAACAGCACCAAACTAAATGGCGCCTGTGCCGGCTCAAAGTGCTGGATTGGTTGTCGCACTCCGTCTTCATAAACGGCGAAGTCATCGCGCGACAATGAAGTCACTGCGCGACCCTGACGATCCACCACACCGACATTCAACTGAACGAGCGACGTGTCGGTAGTAATAACGTCCTCTGGATCCTGCGCGAACGATTGCGGCAACGCGACAAAGAGTGTCGCGAAAAAAATTAAAAACCTGAGTGTTCTTAAAGATTTGGTGCGGTTAATAGCTGTTATCATGCTCGAAATCGTCCGGCGAGTATGCCCGTGCGCTCTCTTTTTTTCAAATTGTGCATCACTGTTCATTCCGACGCACAGCCGAGTAATTGCGTTGCTTTGCAGGCAGCAATCATGTCCGGGGAGCATTGGCACCCAAAAGAAAGTTCGATCAGCCCAATTCTAGTCACAAGAATGTGCAGGTCAGCAGCGGAGATTTACACCGGCCGAGGTTTGATCGCGTTTTGGCGTGACATATAATCCGCTCATAAATTTAGTGTGCGGGAAAGTGGCCTCACGTCGTGTCGTTCCTCACATTGTATCGACCGAATTTTTGCGCGGAGTGCGGTGAAAAGATACTTCGCCTTCGCTGGACTGTATGGACCAGCCGGAAGTTTTGTAACTCGTGCAGGACCAGGCTTCGCAAGCTCCGGTGGACATCAACCGCAAGTTTTATCAGTCTGGTCCTCGCGACTGGTTTGTTTGCAGGCTATAGATTGCGTCCAACACCGCCGCCTGTGATCATTCAGCGCGTTGCCCCTTCACTCGGGAATAATGGTCGACAGACGACTGACCCATCGAATACCTCAAGTGGAGTGGAGGCTGATGTCTACGTTTGTGGTGCACGCACAAAGAAAGGCACGCCGTGTTCACGTCGCGTTCATGGGCCAGTGCGTTGTTGGCAACACAAGGGAATGCCGGCAATGTTGCCGCGGGAGAAACTGTTGGTGAAGTGAAGCAAGGCCACAGATGGACAGATTTCGAAATGCGTAAGAGCGTAGTTTTAGCGAAAGAGCCTGGCGCGCAGGAAAGCGACGTAGGAGTGGTCAAACAAATGGGGGTCCCTCCTGCAGCAAAATGAGCGTGATTGATACGGAGAGCACGTAAGGATCGTTGCACTGCTTTGAGCAAGCCGATGCTTTAAGAATCATGCGTGCGGTAATATTTTTGGGAAGCCTTCACTTTCGGTTCTTGAAGGCGTCGTTCAGTTCCGTGTGACGGCTCGTTAGCGGCACCTGACGGCCATCAATGAACAAGTAGCGAATATGCGTGCGCGGTTCGAGCAGGTCACCGTCCGCAATGACCAGGTTCGCCATTTTGCCTATTTCAATGGTCCCGAGTTTGTCTGAGACGTTCAGTATCTGGGCAGGGTAAAGTGTCACGGCTTTCAAAGCCTCAGTCCTTGATAACCCGTACGCGGCAGCCATGCCTGCATACAACGGAAGATTGCGCACCTGAGCGCCGCTGTCACCAGTCGAGATGCAAAACCGCACTCCAGCTTGTTGCAGTTTTGCGGCATTCTCATAGAGCGTGTCGTATGGATCGTCCTCACGGCTGGGTAAGTCGAGAATCCCTGTTACGATCACGGGCACATTCTTTTCTTTTAAAAGACTCGCAACTTTCCACGCATCATCCCCGCCGAGAATCACCGGTTTGAGCTTCATCTCGTCGGCGAATTTCAGCGCGCCGCGAATCTCGGATTCGCGGTCAGCCCTAAAGATCACAATTTGCTGCCCGCGAACGTAGGGCACCAACGATTCGAGTCTCACATTCTCATCCGGTCGTGGCAGCGAGTGGTCTTTAGCGTAAGCGTCGCGCGCTCGCCCGTAAGCTTCGGCGTCGCGCAACATCTTACGGACTTGCTCCAACTGTCGTTCGTTGGCGGCAAGTGTATCGCTCAGGTTTGTCGCTTGTTGTTGGCCACCAAAGTCTCCACCTCGTCCGGCAATTGGCGGATAGTTGATTACCAACGCCGCATATGGCGCCAGCGCCATTTCGTTTTGAGTTGTTCCAATCAGATTAATGAACGTCGCCTGACCCGAGATCACTCCCCCTGTTGGCAAAGTGAGCGTATTCGTGACTCCATCAACGCGAGTGACGGCAATATGTGCACTGTGCGGATTCAAGGCGATTACGGCTTTCGCATTTGGATTGAGCTCGCCAACTTCGGAAGCATCCACGGTTCCGTTTGCGCCTTGGCCAACCTCCACCAAACCCAGGGATGTGCCTGCATCGATCATTCCCGGGTAAACGAACAAGCCGTGCGCATCGATCTGTTGCGCGCCCGCCGGAATAGTGGCAGTCGCACCAACCACAAGAATCTTTCCGTCACGAATGACGACGGTACCATTATCGATATCGGCACCGTTTAACGTAACGATGTGAGCGTTTCGTATTGCGTATGTTCCGCGCGGATAAATGACGCCCTGTTGCGTTGTTGGATTTCCGATTTGCTGAGCGACTGCCGCCGATGCAAACGAAAGAATAAAAAGAGAGAGGCTGAGTTTATTCATGGACGACCTGTTTCTCCTTCCCACATATCGTCGTCTTCAGTGGAAGGTCGGCGTCGACTCGGTGTCTGTGGTGATTGCGCACCTTGTGCTGGCGGTCGGTTCGGATCAGCTTGTTCGAGTGCAGCACGTTCTTTTGCCAGATCTGCCCGGCGGCCCAGGTCCTGTTGCCGATCAAAAAATATGCTGCCATCGATAAATGTAGTGTCTACGCGTGAATAGACACTCAGTGGATGACCATTCCAAATCACGAGGTCGGCATCCTTGCCAACTTCCAGTGAGCCGACGCGATCCTGAATTCCAAGTTGAATTGCCGGGTTGATCGTAATCAACCTCAACGCTTCATCTTCGCTGAGGTCCCCGTAATGCATTGCTTTGGCAGCTTCGATATTCAAGCGTCGAGCGCGTTCGTCAGAATCAGAGTTGACGGACACAACCACTCCAGCGCGAGTCATAATTGCTGAGTTGTAGGGGATCGCATCGTAAGCTTCGATCTTATAGCCCCAGAAATCGGCGAATGTTGAGCCGCCGGCGCCGTGCTGCGCGATCTCCTTCGCGACTTTGTAACCTTCCAGCACATGCTGAAACGTCCGAACTTTGAATCCGAATTCGTTTGCTAAATTAATCAGCATCAGAATCTCGTCGGCACGATAACAATGCGAGTGGACGTAACGTTTGCCTTCCAAAACTTCTACCAACGGTTCGAGTTGAAGGTCGCGCCGCGGCGGAATCAGGTTTTTTTCACCGCGAGCCAGGGCCGCTCGATATTCATCCCATCCCTTCTTGTAATCGCGCGCTCGTATAAACGCATCTCGGATAACTTCCTCAACACCCATGCGCGTGTTTGGATACCGGCGTTGGACACCAGGCACGTTAGGGCTGCTGGATCGTTTCGGGTTTTCACCGAGCGCGAACTTAATCCCAGGCATAGCGCCGGGAAAGATGAATTCCTCAATTGGCCGTCCATATTTGACTTTGACGACCGTATTGAGCCCGCCAATTGGGTTCGCCGACCCATGCAGCAGATTCAGTGTAGTAACGCCGCCTGCCAACTCGCGATAGAGATCAACATCATTAGGATTAAGGACGTCGCTCGTGTGGGCCATTGAGCTGACTGCCAGCGTGTTTTCATTGATGGCGTCGAGCATTGAATGCGAGTGACAATCGATTATGCCGGGCATCACATATTTGCCACTCGCGTCGATGATGCGCGTGTTCGCACCCGCTTTTAAATTCTTCCCGATGGCCGCGATCTTCCCTTTTCGAATTAACACATCCGTGTTCGGTAAGGTTCCACGGGTAATTGTGAGCACCGTCGCATTGCGGATAAGTGTTTCTGAGGTGGTTGAATCTGCTGTCGTTTGTGCTGCGGTTCCGGATAAAGGCAATGCGACGATCAGCGACAGCAGAAGCAGTTTGGCAATTGGCTGGTTCATTTTGTAGCTCCGATAATTCGCGTTTGTTCCTCTGCAGGCAGTCTGTTGCTAAGTCAGAAGTGCGCCGCAGAGGGTTTCAGGGCGTTACACCTGGTGACATGCGTGTTGCAGTGAATGTCCCGGGCGCGTGGCCTTCAACAGTGACCGTGCCGCGCATTTGATCGCCCGTGACGGTTCCCGAAAATGCTGCTTCCTTGGTTTGACCTTCGGTCGTGATCGAAACGGTGAATCGAATCTCACCGGTCGATGTTACAGCGGCGTTGGATATGTCAGCTGTTCCCAGTGGACCTTGAATCGAGCCGCGCAAACGCTCGCCTTCCTGCTGCAAAGACAAAGTAATTGTAGACGGCGTCTGAGTCGCAGCGACGTTGACAGACCACGAACCAGATACGCTGCCGCGCTGCGGGCCCGATGCCGCTGCCGGTTTAAGGTCAACCATGCGACCATCTATGAAGAGGTGCACCAGACGACTTGTACGATTAAAGAGATCTCCTCGCGTTATTGTGAGATTTGCAATCTTTCCGGTTTCGATTGTGCCTAACTGATCTGAGACGCCGAGAATTTCAGCCGGCCAGATGGTAAACGCTCGAAGCGCGTCGTCTGATGATAGTCCGTTTTCGATAGTCCGGTTCGCGTTGACAAGTAGATCAGTAATATTGGCGAGCGATCCTGATTGAAACGCAAATCGAACGTGAGCGCGAGCCAGCTTGCCTGCGGTTTCTTGTGCTTCGACGCGCTCGCGAAGGACACGCAGCGGTTCAGGATCAGCTTCCGGTATCGAGGCAGTTGTTCGCCGCGGTAGATTCAGGGAAAGCAGTACCGGTACACGTTCTTTCACCAGTCGATCAGCGAGCCTGCCGGCTTCTCGACCTCCAGCAATGATGACTCGCAATTTGAATTCATGTGCAAGATTCAATGCGCGTTCGATTTCCCGTTCAGCATCGGCATACATAACAACGGGCAACTGGCCGTCGAGGACTGGAATGAGTGCAGATAAGGACTTATCTATTTCCGGCCGTCGAGTGCCTCGCGGCGAACGGGAATAAATCTCCATCGACTCCCGATAACGCTGCGCATCCAGCAGCATCTGTCGCAAGGATGCGAACACTCCCATCAATGAGCCCGGATACCCGGTGCGTAATGGAGTGAAACCCACGTGCATCGCTACTGGACTCCGAACGATCATCTGCTGTGGCGTGTCGCCATTCAGATTGATCAGTGCAGACTGTCCAATCCAGATGCCCGTCCGAGGCACAGCCAGGGCTGTAGTAACGCCTACGTTCCGCTCAGAGTCGATGTCGTTGCCGCCGGCCCTGATCAACTCCTCCGCCATTAATTCCGGCTGCAAGCCCGCAGGCTGCGTGGAATTTGGAGCACCAGTAGGCGCTGCAGGCTGTTGTCTAACAATCTGCTGAAACCCGCCGCCAGCAGCAACTGAAGGTGAAGGCGTCAGGTCAGGTAATCCCACACTTGTGTAGGAATCGATGAGTCCCGGGTAGATCGTCAGGCCAGTGCCATCGATCACGCGCGCGTCAGCAGGGGTTGGCACGTCGCTGCCAACGGCTGCAATTAATCCGTTGCGAACAACGACAGTACCCTTATCAATTACTGCACCTGGCACAGGCACGATACGCGCGTTTGTGATCGCATAAGTATCGATGCCGCTGCGTTGGGCCGAAGTTGAATTGATAAACGGAAGAGCAGACGCTGAAAGCGCGAAAAGCGCGACCAGAACGCGCAAGCGGACTTTTGGCATAGGCAACCAAATTCCCATCAAGTTGATTTCCGAAAGCCTGATGCCGATCCTGAAGACAACCGGCAGACTTTCGTTTTTTGGAAAGGTGCGGAAAGCTTAACCGAGAACAGCAGAACAGTAAATAGGACCCACGACTGTTAAAATCTCAACCCGCGCGTCGGTGGCAAACCCTGGCGGACTGGTCGCGTGAACTGTCAACGGCTGCAGCTAATCACTACGGCCTGCTTCGGTCGAGGGGTACGCACTGTCACTTAAGTGCGTCACCCCCGCCTACGGTTTTCTGGTTTGATGTAGAGTCGACCTAAGGTCTCTTCTTATTCATGTTTGTATTTGCGTTGGAGTTGCTGCTTGTGTTTGCCGCAACCTTCAGCATGTTGCGTACTGACTTAACCCCCTCGACTGACTTTGCTACCGATTCGGCCTTCGTCTTCTGTGCCGCGGTCGCTACAGTTCCCGACAACGTAACGACGGCGTTCGCAACGTCGACATTGATGGTCGAGTCTCGCAGATCATTAGCGGCAGCGAGATCGAACCGGGCCTTGACCCAGAGCCAGCCATCGTTGAGGCCAGTACCGACGGTGCGACCGGATTGTTTTGCTTCGCGCTGATACCGATCTTTATTTGCTTCGTACTCTTCCCGTGTTGGGCCGCGATTTGCGTTGGAGTTGGTATTTGCGTTTGCATTCGCATTCTGGTTGGCCATTGCCCTTGAGTTGGCATTTGCATTACGCATATTGTCGTTGGCCATATTTGCATTTTGGTTTGCGGTTTGATTACAGCCCACGAGCAATAGCGTGGCTGTGGCTATGATTCCCGCCAATTTAGAACTCATCGAAACCTCCTCAGTTGGTTAGTTGGCAAGTTCGGAAAACGTACTGTCCGCATCAATTCGTGCCAGTGAACACACGACCCCGCGTCGGGGTAAACACCGTTAGGGGCTTATCGAAGAAGAGCGCGGGCGGAATCAGGGGCGACCGTCAACAGGGGATACAGCAAAGCAAGCAGTGGGCCAGTGGAATTGAATATTGAAAATTTGACGTTTCACATTTGTCGTTTGCGAACTTACGTCTGGGGTTAAACGACTCGATCAGAACTATCCGACCAAAGACATTGAATAATTGACGTTTATTTTTTTGACTTTTGGACCTTGCGGCTTGCGGCGGGTGACGATTGGCCCAGGATATTCAATCTGAAGTCCTACAGTCAAAACTAAAATGGTCACCACTTGACTGATCCTTCCTTCGATGTGTCAATCTCTGCGACTTGAGGCACTTCGCCAAAAAGAAAGCCTCGAATGTTGTCGAACAGAAAGTTCTGTGCGTCCGGCGTACTGAGGTCCAGACCGTAGTGATTGATGATTTGCGATTGCTTCTGGAGCCATCCGCTCCAGCACGGTTGGCATATTTCATTCGCGATTCGTTGTCCCAGTTCATTGGGCAACGGAGAAAACCCAAGTGCAGGGCGCTTTTCGCCGCAATGCTTACATTTGATTTCAGCCATCCTTTTACCTCGACCAAATTATATGCGGAAAGGAGTGAATGAGCATCTCATCTCGAGCCCTGTGCCCGGCGAATCGCCGCAATCGTATGATCGTCCTTTGGTCGAAGTAGTCCCAGTGGTCGCACATCGCTGTAACGCAGCAAACCTTCACCGTCGATAACGAACACTGACCTCGCTACCTTTCCGGGAACCAGTGATCGCGCGCCATACAACGTTGCTACAGCACCTGATTTATCAGATAACAAACGCAGTGGAAGATCGTGATGTGCAGCAAATTTGCGATGCGACTCGACTGAATCCGTGGAGATACCCACGACCTCTGCCCCCGTTCCGCGATAGTCGTCCCAACGATCACGCACTGAGCACATCTGTCGCGTACAGATTGGCGTTTCGTCTCCGGGATAAAAGAGTAACACTACGACTTTCCCACGTTGGTTTGCCAAATGCCATTCCTTTCCCTTTGCATCGGGAAGCACGAAATCCGGCGCAGGCGAATTCAGGGTCAGTTTGTTGGTTGCCATATCGTTGCTGAGACGATCAAACACTTTTGAGCAGCGCGTCAAGAATATTCATTGCCTCTGCCACTTCATCGTCGGTGTTGAAAAAGTGCGGCGAAATGCGCAGCCCTGCCTGCGGTCGACAATCAACAAAAACTTGTTGCTTAGCCAGGCTCTCGACCATATGTGGTCCATCGGGAACCCCAATCATTACTGAACCACCACGTCGTTCCGGTTCTCGCGGGCTGTTGATAGGCCACCCACGGTCGAAAGCGAAATCGATCATCCATTGAGTTCGTCGCCGTGATTCGTCCGCAATAGTGTCGATCGTCAGGGCCTCGGTGATCGACAATCCCGGCAATGCCGAGTAGAGTGCCGGAATGCTTGGCGTGCCCTGCGCGAACCTCCGTACCGAACGAGCATAACGCATGGGAGCGGCGGCAAATTCAAAAGGTGCGTCATGCGCCACCCAACCGGTCAGGCGTGGTTTCAGATCTCTTTGCAAATCGGGACGCACATAAAGATATCCGCAGGCAGGCCCTCCACATAACCACTTGATCGTACCGCCTATTAGAAAATCCACTCCCCACTTCTCGGCCTCCAGAGGAACAACACCAGCAGACTGGTAAACATCCAGCAGTACGAGAGCGCCTTTTTGGCGAGCACGCTCGATAAGAGGTGGTACGTCGATTCGAAAGGAGCTGCGATAAGAAGTGTGCGAAAGCGCGACGAGACAGGTTTCGTCATCGATCGCCTCTAAAACTCTCTCGATGGCAACTGAAATTCCATCGTCAGTTGGAACGATGTGAATGCGCGCGCCTGATTTCTTTTGCGCGTCCCAGATGTACTCCATCGACGGGAAGTCGAGCGCGCTCGTGACGATTTTGTTTCGTCGTGACGCATGAAAATCAAAGCACGAGGCGATGGTGGCAAGTGCGATCGAAGCATTGGGCTGGATCTGCACCGAACCCGTTGCACCGCCGAGAACGTGTGCAATGCGATCGCCGACGCGTTGCGACAATTCCCACCAGCTGGTTGCCCATGCGTCTTCGCTCGTGTGGTTTTCCCAAGCGTCACAATAAGACAGCATCGACTCGCGCGCCGAGCGCGGCACCGGTCCCAGACTATGACTGAGCAGATGAATACCTGACGAAAGCGTTGGAAAATCTTCGCGGCGTCGATTGATAGTCATGATCCTGTTCCGCGCCCTTGACAGTTTAACCGAATGCGAACTTAAAAAATCTAAGCCCGGTATTTCATTAGCATTGTTTCCAAACCGATCGGATCTTGCTGCAGGCCGATAAGGATCCCCTGCGCCTCGTCGCCAATTGCGGGATCATGTTTCTCTTCACGAATGGCCGCCAGAATCTCAGTCGCAACGAACTCTTTTGTCATCTTAGGGACATCAGCGCCACGACTCATGTCAGTATCAATTGTCGTTGGCAGAACGGTCATGACTCGGACGCCCCGATCCGCGAGGTAAGCCCGAAGCGCCTGACCAATCGATAATAGGGCAGCCTTAGTTGCGCAATACGAACCGACCAGAGGCAAATTCACTTTCGAAAATGCCGTCGCAATGTTTACGATCATTCCGTGTCGTTGGCGAATCATTGATGGGACAAGGGCGCGCGATACGCGTAACACACCCAGATAATTCACTTCCAACTCGCGTTGGATATCGGCGAAGTTCATTTCGAGAGGGTTTCCAAATCCGGCAACTCCTGCGTTGTTCACAAGAATGTCAAATGGGCCTGTTGCTGCGACTGCATTCACATGTTCGTCGGAGGTGACGTCCAGTTGGACCGGCGTGATTAACGCATTTCGGTCCTTTGCTTCCGTTTTTAGCGAGTCGCGATCAGCCTCGTTTCTGATACCCGCAACAACCTCGCGCGCTTGTGCCTGCGCAAATGCGAAGGTCAGCGTTCGACCGAGACCACGACTTGCACCGGTGACGAGGATTCGCTTTCCCTCAATCTGCATTTACATCTCCAACAAGGTCGGGAGTTGGCTCGCCAACTACCGGCGACTTCGATCGCCACCGCGCAAACCCATAAAGTGCAGCGCCTACGAGGCCCCAGACGATTACAAGCTCAATGCTCGTCAGCGAGTGTTGCTGCAGCCGTTGTATTAACGTTTGAGTTCGCAGCGTATCCAAATCAAGCTTCAACTGGATAACGATCAGCAATCCCATCGAGAGAACTGCGACGATCGCCGCACCTCGTTGCAGCCAGTTAGGAATATTTACGCCGATTTCAGCATTAAGCGACGGATTCAAGCGCGGCAGGAACAGAAAAATCACGCTGTGAAGGAAGTACAGCAGGACCAGGGCGAACACTGCCACATTCAAAGCGAGCGAGAGTTGTCTGCTCACGAGAAGTAACGCGCAGGCGAGAAGCGTTAGCGTTAGCCCGCGTATGGGCGTTGCAGTCTTCGAATTAACCACACCAAGAGCCCGCGGGGCGAGGCCGTCTTGCACAAACATGATTGCGAGGCGTGAAGGAACGAGCAGTGTGCCGTTCAATGCAGTCATAATTGCCAAAATCGCGCCCAGCGTGACGAACATTGCGGCGCCTGCCGGAAGGTAAATGGATGCGACTTCGGCCATGGGCGCGCCAGACGCTTGCAGCCGAGAGCCAGGCAGAACACCAAACGAAACGATGGAAGTGAACACATAGATGAGAGCTGTTGCCGTCAATCCTTTTACGAGAATTCCCGGCAAGCGTCGCGTGCTGTTTTTGGTTTCACCTGCTGTTTGAGCTATCGATTCGAAACCTGCGTACGCGAAGAACAATGGCAACAGGCTGACACCGAAACCACTCCAACCGTGTGTCACGAAAGGCGCGTAGTTTTCAGCTTTCAGAAAAAAGAGTCCCGGAACAATCAGCACAAAAAGCGCAAGGCATTTTAGAGCACCCATGATCACCTGGAGTCGACCAAACCAGCGCACACCTATTACATGGACCAGGTAAAAAAAGAGCAATCCCGTAAGTGCGAGCGGGACTTGAAGACTTGCGCTGATCCAGCCGCGACTAAACGCGATCACGTAACCGGCCAGTGCATTAGAAAGATATGCGCCAGCTCCAACATAAGAAATGATCTTTAACCATGCACCGATGTATGCGAGGCGTAACCCGCCGAGCGTACGTGAGATGTGCAGGTATTCGCCGCCGGGTTCGCGCCCGAGTGGAGTTGAAAGATATGCTGCGTAAGGAATTGATGTGGCGAGAATGGCCGGCATCAGCACGGCGTAGCCAAGAATCACGCTTGGACCAGTTAGTGCCCATGCCTGGCTCGTTACCTGAAAAATTCCCGCGCCGATCAGGATGCCGATCAGTACTGCGTACGATTCGAGTGTGCCTAAGTCGCGCCGCAACCGGGAGGCAGCAGTCTGATTTTGTCGAGATGCCTTCATTTTGATTGCGGAGAGAGAGCCGACTTGGCATTTGACACTATCATTTGTTTAGTTCTCTGCCGGTCATGAGTGTGTTTGACGGCAGAGCAGGATTAAGTACCTTCTCGGCACTCTCGACCCCAGCGACAGGTAGTTTTGCCGTTTCAATTAAACCAAGCTGCGCCAGGACCGACGCCTGGTCCCAATAGATATGTTCGTGCGCCAGCTTACCATCACGAAAATGCACAATCACAACCAGCGCCACCTTGACGTGTTTTCCAGTTGGCGCCACGCGCGGCAACATCCAATCCATCGGGAGTGTGTGGGTAAACTCAAAAACCATCTCGTCAACCACACGGTCCAATCCGATGGTGCGCGAAACTGGCGTCATCCTGGTGTCAGGAGGCATCTGGGGAATGAATCGCTGTGAATAAAAAGAACGTAACTCATCGTGACCTATCCCTCCTGTCATCACCGGAATATGATTCACGTAAGCATCCGCAACCATAGTGCGCAAAGTGTCTTCCGTGTCGCGCGTGGCGAATTCGTATTTGACGTGTTCATCCCAACGCTCCGAGAGGATCTGTTGTGCCGATGTCAGGCTGGACCCCGCCAGGTTACGCAAGAGAAACTCAAGACTTTTTAAATTCGCCAACTCAGCCGCCGCGTGATCGTAGTGTTCACCTCCGGGACGTCCAAAGGCGTGGTCCTGTTCGGGATAGTCGTGAATTGTCACCAGTGGATTTCCGTCGAGCACTTGATGAATCTGCTGTTGTGCGTTCGGCGGGCAAAAACGGTCCTTTCCCGCTATGTGCAGCATCAATGGGAATGACAGGTTTTTCGCTTCGTCGAGTGTCTTTTCGATACCTACTCCGTAATAACCCACGGCACAATCGGGCTTGAACCTTACAGATAACAGGTACGATAAATATCCACCGACACAGAAACCAACAGCGCCAACCCGGCCATTGCACAGAGGTAACTCGCGCAGAAAGTTCATTGCTGCGGCGCCGTCTTCAACTGCTTTTCTCTCGTCTAGTGCCTGATACAAAGCAAAGGCCTGGTTCCAATCGTCACCCTTATCCGACAACTCGACTCCACGTCGTTGACGCCAGAAAAGATCAGGACAGATAGCCACGAACCCGTGGGCTGCGTACCAATCACAGACGCTGCGCATGTAAGAATTGACTCCGAAGATCTCCTGAAGTACCACAATTCCTGGTCCATATCCGCTAGCTGGAGCTGCGAGGTAGGCATCAAACTCGCCACCTTCGAAGGAATTTAGTGTAACCATAATGCGGATGGTATATGGATAGCTAAGGTTGGTAAATAAGTTTCTTCACATACGAAGAGCTATTTGAAATTTCTCGTGTGACGAAACCAGGGTCTTGCTCCGTGCAGCTTTACGCTCGCAGCTCGTAACAAGTCTCTTTTTTCCCGTATGCTCCGGAGGGATTTGGTAGGCCTCTGTGTGTAGCTGCCGGCGTGACGTTCCATTACGGTCGTGGCCTCGCCGATAGCCTCTCTAGTTACGCCTGTCGCAGCCAGTCGCGACCCGCTGCGCAGATTTCGGAATAGTTACAGATGCGACAATGTGCTGCCGGATTCACTGGGAACTCATCGGCTTCAGAATGCGAAACTATTCCCGACATTGCTTCATCAATAGCTTTGCGGCAAACCTCGGCGGCCAAGAGCTCTCGAGGAATCTTGAATTCCAGGTTTGGTTCCAGAAAGTGCAGTGTTGCTTCCACGCTCGGCAGATTGGGTATTAATTCGCGAGCGACCAGAGCGTAAGCTTGCATTTGCAGGACGTAATCCTGCGCTGCCAACCGAACTGCATCCGCCGTCGATTGTGTTGCTGAAACAACTGCGACGGAAGACGATTCAAAATCAAACGCAAACTGGCCAGGACGATTTGGAGATGCGACTGTTTGCGTTGTGGATCTCGAACCAGTAACGCGGTTGGTTTTGAAATCGATAATCTCGAACTTTAGTAAACCATCTTGTGTG
>JBHEMC010000038.1:17419-30330 GCA_046262775.1 Pyrinomonadaceae bacterium
ATGGTGCCGCTCAGTATCCCCAAAGGTCTCCGAAGTCGAAAACGTACCTCACTCCAAAGACCGGCATTCGCGCCAGGAGTGCTGGATATCGCCGTTTCAACGTTGCGCGTGCGTTCGACTCGAGTAAATACCTCGCTTGCAAGATAATTCTCCACCAGAGGCAACAGTTCCCTGACGGCAGTTTTAGGATCAATATCGATGAGCCGGTCCACCAGCTGTGCCTGCCGTACTGATACTACTTCCTCAAGACAGTCGCGCAGACATGCGTCCGCATTAACGCCACGACTGTAACGCTCGCAGAACCGGTGAATGACTGCACCTTTCAACGTAGCCGTGAGATTTGCGGGCGGCTCCGGCGCGTCAGCGTTATTCCAAACGGCCCTTTCATCGCGGCTGGGTACCTGCAGTACGCGATCGAAATAATACTGTCGAGCGCAGCGGCGGTAGTTAACTAATTGTGTGACGCTAAACCTTTGAACGACTGCGTCATTTTGCAGCTCAAGCGGCTGAAGAAGCGGAAAAGTCGTGCTGATAGATTCACCGACCTCCAATGTTACGGCAGAAGATGGCTCGGACGTTGAATGAAGATTCGCGCGTTGTTGATCGATTAGATTGTAAGTGAGTTTGAGGTGTACGTTATCGCCAAATTGGACCAGGTCGCTCTTGTGTCGTTCTCCTAGCTCCAAAGCCTGCCAGATATTTTGAAGCCAACTCTCGTCACCCTTGTTTAGCCTTGCCGGATCCTTCGTCGCTCCCGAAAGAATCAGGCGATCCTGAGCACGAGTCGCAGCGACGTAGAGCAGTCGCATACTTTCAAAAGAATCCCGCAACTGTGCTCGATTGTTAAACCTCGTGAACGTTTTCCCTGCGACCATTTGGCTTCGGCCGTTTGGCACCTTCAGGGTCAATCCCAACTGCCGATCTAGCAAGAAGTAACCGTCCCAGACCGGTTTCGATCGGTGCAGGTCAGGTATCACGACAATTTTGTACTCCAAACCTTTAGCCTGATGGATCGTCATGATCTTGATCGTATTCGACGTTTCGTCGAGTTGCCCTTCGCTCTCACGACTTCCAATGGTTTCAAAGTCGTGAACATACCTGACAAAGTCGCGGATCAAATGCGCGCCGGAACGTTCAAACCGCTGCGCCAGGTTGAAAAGTTTTTCGATGTTGGCAAGCCGCTGGCCACCATCAAAATTTGCAGAAGTGATACTCGCAAACCCTGACTGCTCGACGGCAAAGCGAAGTAAATCGCCAATGGGAAAGCGATTACGGCGGTCGATCAATAAGATTAATAACTCAAAGGCCCGCTCCAGCGCTTGTCGTTCATCATCGTCGATGAAATCGATTTCCTTTTGTTTCGCGAGCGCACGGAACAACGGACGTGGACGTAGCCGAGGTTGAGGAACTTCACCTGAAAGTGTAACGCCAATGCGTGGCGCCAGCCGCAGTGCCAGTAATGTATTGTCCGAAATACCGCAGAGCGGTGAGCGCATCACGGCAGCAAGCGCCAACTCATCGGTGCGATTATCCAGGAACCTGCAAAGCTGAATTAAATCCGTAATCTCTTCCCGCTCATAAAGACCTTTTCCGAGGACTGTCTGAAAAGGAAGACCTGCGCGACGAAACTCTGCTTCGTAAACAGGCACATCCGTCATTGCGCGAAACAACACCGCCACGTCGCGATAATCGACAGCAGAATTTTCCGTAGTCAACTCGATAAGGCGCGCAACTATTTGTTTTGCATCTCGTTCGCGCACCGTTTGTTTCGCTTTTGGATCTTCGTCTCCAAGAATCGTATCAACGAGAAATTCGACAAGTGGCGGAACATCGACGGCATCCCGGCGTGGTTCGCCAGGTTCATGCGCCACGTAACCGAGTTCCCGCAATTCATCGTCTTTCAGAGCGACTCCAGGTTGGAAGAACCGTTCAAACAGGTAGTTGAAAAAATGAATCAAGGGCGGCTGACTGCGAAAATTCAAGGGCAGAGGGACTAGCTCGCCGCCATGCTCGAGCACGACCTTTGTCATACGGCCAAACACATCCAAGTCGGCGCCGCGGAATCCGTAGACCGATTGCTTCGTATCTCCCACAATGAAGAGGTTAGCGTGCTGCTTAAACACTAACGCATCGAGCAAAGCACTTTGCAAACTGTTTGTGTCCTGGAACTCGTCAACAAGAAAATATCGGTAACGTCGCGCTGCCCGTTCGAGTACCTCCGGCCGCTGCAAGATCTCAAGCGCACGAAGTTGTAGGTCGTCGAAATCGAGTGCGGATAACTCCCGTTTTGCTCGATCATAACGACGGTCGATGTTTGTAAGAACGTGGATCAACTCCATGGCATATTCTTTAGCAAGCAGGTCAAAGCGCGCTTGAGGCAGTTTCCCGAAACACTTTTCTTTGCTTTCTCCCCAAAAGAGTTGGTCCAGCTCTTTCACGAGCGAAGCTATTCGTCCTTTGGCAGAAGGACGTGCGACCTCCCGAAACTCCGCAATTGCACCGCAATAGTCAGAAAGCGAGACATCAGGTTGACGCACGATTTCGCGTACCTTTGGCCATTGCCTGAGCGCAAGTTCACGCTTTTCAGCAGCCCGGCTTGTTGATTTGCGCGCTGAAAGTAACGCATCAATCAGCTGGTCGAGTTCGTTGCAGAGTTCTTCGTAAGTTTCATCGACCGAATGACTCGCGGATGTTTGGCGTAGCACCTGCTCAAGAGATAGCCCCTGTCCGCGGATTTTGAGGTACGTTTCATATAGGGCTGAGGCGAGCATTGGTCGGCCAATGCCCGCAGTGAGTCGTGAGATTGGCTCATCATGATGTGAAAGAAACTCCGTAAGAGATTCTTCAACTGCTGCCGTTAGCAGTGTCGCGGCGCGATGTTCGTCGAGCAGCATGAATTGAGGATCGAGTTCTGCTTCGACCGGAAATTCGCGCAGGATACGCAAACAGAAACCATGAATTGTCGTAATCACTGCACCGTCAAGAGTGCGCTTGTAACGCATCCATCGATCCCGTTCAGGACCGCTCACCGTTGCCAGGAGCTTATCGAGCGAGGTTCGTAACCGCTCGCGCATTTCGTTAGCTGAACGATTCGTGAAAGTGATTGCAACGATTTGATCGATCGATGAAGGGTTTTTCTCGCGTAGTAGGTGCAAGTAACGCTCGACGAGTACAGATGTCTTGCCTGCCCCTGGGCCGGCAGTCACGCACACATGGCGATCGAGGGTGTGCGCGGCTTTAGCTTGAGCAGGTTCGAGCGTGGGGGTAATCACAAGGTTTCGTTCGCAGGATAACTTTGCATGAAGTTTAGTTGAATTAATTGTCTTCAGATTTCCAATCGATTCGAAATCTCTCATAACGGCATACCGCAGAGTAGTCGCAAAACTTGCAACTGTCCGGTCCTAGCGACGGTCGAACGCGAAAGTCGCCGGAACGCATGCGGTCAATGAAGCTCCAAATTGTCTCTATAACCTCACTCCTAAGCTGATGCCATTCAGACTCTGAAAGTATCGAATTACGCGCCTGCAAGCCCAGGTAATCTGCAAACTCCTTTCGATATATTCCGCTGTTTCGTCGACCGGCTCTCGGACGCAGAATGTAATACCCGCCACCGGCAATGTTTCGATTCGGCAACAACAAACGTTCAAGAGCTTCCAGGTAGATAGGCAACTGCAAACTGCGCCCGGCTTTCATGTCGTCAGCGCCGGCGCCCATCGACAGTTTGTAGTCGTAAGCAACCAGTGTCCCATCGCTTGCCTCATCAACTCGATCTATTTGGCCGCGAATTTTCAGCAAGTGGTCTCCAACGCCAGTCGAACGGTCAAGTTCCAGATAGTCAGGTTTCGACAGGGGATCGGCCCCTTCTCGTGGTGTCATGCCAAAAGCAACCTCGAAATATTTAGAGACAACCTTGGCGCGCGTCTTCTCATGTATGCTCAATTCATAAAGCAACACCTGATCGAGGAGCACCTTGCGTATTTCGCAATCAATTTTCCATATGTCAGGGTTGAGCGGCGGTACGGCGCGTTCGTATTCTTTAAAAACTCGATCCGCCACGTCACGCATTCCAGCGCGCAATTTGTCGCGATCCTGTTCGTGAAGATGTTGGCCACGATGGATTTCGAAGAACCGCCGCAGGATGTCGTGTAATAATTTGCCGGCGTCAATCGCTTGCAGATCAAGCGCAGCTTCGCCGCGCGGCTGAATCTGCAACACGCGGTTAACGAAGAACCGATAAGAACAATTTCCGTAGTTGCTCAAACCGCTGGCACTGTGGACATAACCGGGACCGAATTGTCCTTTCAGCATTGCCAGGAGTGCGGGCGCCGTTATTTTCCCGTCGTAAATGCCAAAGCGATCACCTGCGCGCTCCCGTTCAATGTCTACCCCCCTCATTACCGTGGGAGATAGATAACCTTCCAACCGAGCAAGGTGTTTCAACGCCGCTATCGACTGCCCGCTCATCAGACCGTCGCCGCTCGCGCGATGACGGCGACGCTCATCCTGTCGAACCAAAGAAGTGACCAACTCACGGCGGCTTGAGCAGTCGGCAATCTCTTTTCCATCAACATCACGCATGACGCGCGTAGTTTTAAGCTGCACCGGATAAATTGCGTGCTTAAGCTCGTCGATGTAGTAGGAGCCAATTGTCTGAGTACCGTCTTCGAGTGTCGACGGGCGCGACAGAAACAACTTGTCTGTAGTACGACAAGCAGTTTGATAAAAATAATGTTCTTCTTTGAGTAGTACTGCCGGTGAAATGTCTTCCAGCGTTAGATCGTAATTGCGTTTTAATCGTTCGCGCTCTTCATGTGGATAGATCCAATCACGAGTGCCACGGAGTGGAAATCCGCCTTCAATTAATCCTGCGACAAACAATGCACGAAAGCGCAAGCCGCGAACATCCGTGGCTTCGAGGACTCTCAGCCCACGACCGTTCTGCCTGGCTACGGGGATTTCAGATTGCAGAGCGCGGCTGACTTCACCCAGGAGTGTCGACAAACGTATTTTGTTCCGGCCGTCGTTCTTCGAGAGAGGCTCGGTCAAATCGATACTTTTAACTGCAACCAGGAGTGCTCGGCGCAAAGCCTCGAGCCCGCGCAGATCCAACAATGCCTGCGGCATAACGACTTCTGATTTGGCTCTTCGTGCGGGCTTTTGCACTTGTTGAGGGAATTGCAATTGATCGAGCAAATTCAACAAGCCTCTGCGCAAGCTAACCGTAGTGCCTTCAGGATGAACTCGCCTGATCAATGTCGCCATCCGCTCAAGGACAAGCGACGCCCAGCCGATAGCGGCAGGATGCACTTCACTCGATGGCCTGCGCTTCTTCTCAACACCACGTTCGTCAGCAGCAATTATGTCGGCATCTTCCACCTGATCCGACTCTTCATCGGCTGCTCCAGCTTCCACTGCAACCGTAGCCAGCTCAGTTGTTGCTTTGACCTGCGACCAATTTGCGATCAGCTTGCGTGCCCGCTCAAGCCACGATGTGACGCTTAGCGCGCTTCCGACAAAGGCGATGGTGTTTTCCAGACTATCGACATCAAACCTTTCAATCCCCAGAGCAATTCTGAGTTGCGCCGAACCGTTTGCTTGTTTATCAGTTAGAAGCGAACCGTATTTATCTGCGAAAGTGGTACTGATGGTTTTCAGTTCCTGTTCACTGAGACAAACGTATTCTGACTTAATCAGATCAGCCAAATCGGAAATTCTGAGGTCTGCTTGATCGGGGCCGAATATGTCACTTAATACTTCAAACAGCTTTCGAGCTGCCTTCACCGCAGGGATATCTGCAACAACTACTCGTTCCTCCAGCACGCAAGATATCCCTTCGTCGTGCATAACTCGTGCGACTATCTCCGCATATGAGGCGCGCTCGCGCACGACGAGGCCAATGTCGTTCAAGTTGTAATTTTCGACGAGCACCAGCCGCTTAATTTCTTTGGCAATCTTACGAATCTCAGTTTCGCGATCAGAACAGATGAACAACTCGATTTCATTCTGGTCATGTGATTCCGAAGATTCGGCTGCCCGGTTGCCGGAACAGGATTCCTCAACCGGCTTGAATAGTCGCTCACGCAAGCCACTCAGGGCCCCTCGAGTGGAGGCGACTTCTGAAACACCCCGTAATTCAAATTCCGTAATCGCTTGAAGTTGTTCGATCGTATTGCGGAAAGGCTGGAAAATTGTGGGATTCCGCGCGTCGCTGTTCAGGTTGACGATAACTTCCGGCGTGTGCCTGATGAGATGTCGCAACATCTCTCCCTGGACGGGCGTGAAGTCAAAAAAACCATCAATTACAAGAAGCCGTATGTTGGCGAGCCATGGAACGCTGACGCCGGAATCGCCGCGGAGTATGTGCAGTGCTTGCAACTGATCTGCGTCTGCATCTGTGAAATTGTTTTGCTTGAGGACTTGAGCGTAAACCGAATAGATCAGACTGACGTCACGATCAAAATCGATTTGCGAATGAATACCAGTATCTGCGGTAGGAATTTCGAAATCGCGTTCCCGTTTGGCCACAACTTCCGCAAACTCCTCAGGAGTCTTTGCCGCACGTTGAATCTCGCCGATGAGAGTCGAGATGCTGTTGACGCAGCCTTCACGATTGGCGAGAGGAGCAATCGCGGTGAGTTTGCCATTCACACTCAGTTGACGAAGGATCTGCGCAATCAAACTGCGTTTGAGTGGCAACTCTTCCGCATCTATTTCGAAGCGTTGAGTCAAGTGCTGGTTTTGTTGATCGACAGCGGTCGTTAGCACTTGCTTGACAAACCCACGGAAAAGGTAAACAGGAAGTTCACCCCATACGCCGCGGTTGTGCAGGCCGTCGAGGATTGTGCCCGTTGCGAGTTCCAGCAGTGGATGCGATGCGGCGATATATAGAAAGCTGTCGCCTTGATCACAAGCAACAAGTTGGGCGCAACGTTGGAGGAGTTCTGCGCGGTTATTGCTGAGAAGAGGACCCAGCCAAATTTGTTTTGAGTTAGACACCACTTAAGAAATACGAAGAAGGTCCACAGACTTCATAGATTACACGTATCGCACTCCAACCGGGACCAGTCGAGAAAAAATCCGACATCAGCAGACTGCCAATCACAAGCAAGTGCATCCGATTACGGACATCTAACTCAGTAATAAACGGTGTAATTTTGTAAAGCTGCTTCACGATTCACCGACCTGAGCCGCTTGTGTCTTCAGCAATGGCAACGCGTCGCCATTGGTTTCTTCGTCTGACACTAAATCCGGAAACAACCCTCCCTCGTCCAATGCCAGAGCGCGCGTCGTCTTATCGATGGGCTCCAGAGGTTCGACATTCTCACCGGCGATGGCTCCCACTTCTTTAAACTTCCGTGCAGTCACGAGTACACGCGCCTCGAGCGAGCCTACGCCTTTGTTGTACGACTCGAGCGCGCGATCCAATCCCTTGCCGATGTCGACGAAATGATTCGTAAATGTCCGGAGGCGATCGTAAAGGTCTTTTCCCAGCTTGCTGACATCCTGGGCATTCGCAGCCATCTGTTCCTGTCGCCATCCGTACGACACTGCTTTCAACAAAGCAATCAGAGTGGTTGGCGTAGCAATGATCACACCCTGGTCCACTCCGTCTTCAATCAGCTTTGGATCGTTTTCGAGTGCTGCACTGTAAAAAGTTTCACCGGGCAGGAAAAGCAATACAAATTCTGGAGTTGGCTGCACAGTTTCCCAATAAGACTTACGACTAAGCGCTGTGATATGAACGCGGACGAGACGGGCATGCTCTTTCAGTTTTTGGAGGCGCACGTCATCGTCTGTGGTCGAGATAGATTCATAAAAAGCCTCAAACGGAACCTTTGCGTCGACGACGATGGTACGATTGCCTGGCAACTTCACGATAAGATCCGGGCGAATGCGAGTGTCCTCGGTGGCCACGGTTTCCTGTTCAAGAAAGTCGCAGTATTGCAACATGCCGGCCATTTCAACGACGCGTCGCAACTGAATTTCTCCCCAGCGTCCACGTACGTGTGGGGCCCGCAATGCTTTCACCAGATTCCCAGTCTCCGCCTGAAGCTGAGATTGCGATGTGGCGAGCGCTTTCACCTGTTCGCGCAACTCTGCATACGCGCCGGCGCGAGTCTTTTCGATTTCCCCGATTTTGCCTTCAACTTTGTCGAGAGATTGTACGAGTGGCTTCACCAGCTGATCGATCGCCTTCTGACGCGACTCGAGATCGCCTTTTGCTGTTTCCTGGAATCGTTCCAAGGTCGCCCTTGCAAGTTCGAGAAACGATTCATTATTACTCTTCAGCGCGTTACGAGAGAGTGCATCGAAACGATCGGACAGTTGATCGGCGGCACGTTTGAAAGCGATTTCACGCTCGTGCGCAGCTCGACGCTCACCCTCGAGCTCTGCTCTTAACGCTGATCCCTCAGAACGAACTTCCCCGTGCATTTTGGTTTCCGTTTCGAGCGCCAGTCGCAATTTTTGCAGCTCTTGTTCACGCGCCATTAATCGCTCGTGCAAGGTGGCCAGGGTCGCTGCATTATCGGAGCGCAACTTTGTTCTCAGGATTAGCCACACCACCACTCCAGCTGCGATTGCATCAAGAGCTAGGAGCGTTATCAGAATGCGAGGTTCCATATGAATAACTGCAGTTTACTAGATGTGTTGCAAAAATGAAACAACGTCGCGGCCTCGGCACTATCTGCCAAAACACGCTACCATTCGTTCGTAGATCTTGCGTGTGACGCGAACGTCGTTGAGGTTGTATTCGCGAATTTGCGCCAGTTTGCCTGCCTGGTATAAATCGAAAACTTTGCTTCCTTCCGCTTCTGCTGTTTTGCTCGACTCAATACCTAATGCCCACGCGATGTCGTCAAGGCTGACGCGACTGCGCCTGTCGCCTAACCACCATTGCCGCATTGTGTCGAAGACACCGCGAACCGTGTATTCACCCAGGTTTACAAAGGGCCGCGCCGAGATGCAGTGTACTAAACACCGCTGAAAGATAAACGGAATATCGAAGCCGAGTATGTTATGACCGACCAGTTCGTCAGTATCGGGATCGAAACTGCGCATGAAGTGCAGAAAATCCTGTAAGCTCTGCTTTTCTTCCTGTTCAATGCCTCTTTCGTCAATACCAAAAACGTGTTCGCTTTGGTTTGGGACAACTCCAACGATGTCCAAATCAGGGATAGGTGCAACATGGACGGCCAGCGAAAGAATGCGACCTGACGTAGCACTCAACGATCCAAGTTGATAACAGCGTTCCTCTTCCGCGGCGATATCATCGAAGTATCGTTGTTGTTGCTCGAAGCGCATGTTTCCGAGCCGCAGCGATTTTTCGAGCTGTGGGCCTACACGTTCACGGAAATCAGGAGTGGTTAGTGTCTCGATATCAACTGTGTACGCTCTAGGCAGAGGCGGATCACTCTCCTGGTGTTCGCGATACTGTTCGGTGGTTACGGGACGACATTCGGCGACCACAAAGTGACCGCGATCTTGGAAGGTCTCGAGACGGCCGGTGATTCCCCAAAGACCAGGTTTAATGTCTTCCCAGGTTTTTATTACATCGCTCCAGATTCGCAGCGGTAGAGTGCCGGTTCGATTTCGTGCAATAGCATCCAGAAACAGCGTGCCTTGTTGAGAACGTCGTTGGCGAACTGACGTGATGACAACGAATAGCCAGAGATCCTCACCGTGAGGCAGTTCCGGAATGGGGATATTACCTTTCATTATTTAGATGAATGTATTACTTCGCTTGCCCAGTCTGTTGAACTTCTCTTCGCATCCGGCCCATAAGCATGAAGCCACCATTTTATAACCGCCAAAGAATGACCTGAGTGGATACGTGAACGTTGCCGGCCTGTTCTTCTCGACAAAGAAGTGACCAGCCCACGCGGCGCTGTATTCCGGGATGAAGGCGAGAGGAAACAGGTACCGCTTGCCGGCTAATATAGATAAGAAAACGAGTGAAGTTGCTGTTGTTGCACCAATGAAGTGGAGCCAGCGTGTCGCCTCACGGCTGTGCTCTGCAACGTAAAATAGCCAGAACTCGGCGAAACTTTTATAGCGATGTTCACTCATGCGCCTACTGCAGAAACAATCGTTCAAATTCTTCCTTAGTCAGCGGTTCAACTGTAGCCAGTTGCATATTCTCTTCAACATGTTGTGGCTGACTCATGCCCACCAGGGCCGTCGTCAAACCCGGGATCGAGCGCACGAATTGAATTGCGCTTTGTGCATCAGTCGCCAAGTTTCCCAAGGCCTGACGCAGATCGTCAGGCAGTCGTTGAGCGACACGTCCATGCAACATTGAAGCGCTTGCCATCACGGCAACACCCAGTTCTGTTGCAGCCTCGATCAATGTCATGTCTTTTCCGCTTACCGATTGATTAACCATCGTGAGGGCTTCAGCCATTGCTAGATTGAAAGGCAACTGAATGAAGCGAAATCCGTGGTCGTTCCCACCAGTTTTTTGCGCAAGTTCTATCATCCGGCTAAAAGAATGATACTCCCGTGCGGAAGGAGCAACTCGAAAACCATTCCAGGTCGCGACTCCATAAAATTTTATTCTTCCGGCGGCTCGGTTTTGCTCAAGCATTTCAAAAGCAAGACTAAGCCGGTGCTCAAATTCGGCAACAGAAACATGCGGCAACTGCGATTCAGGATTGTGAATGTAATACAGGTCGACGCAATCAACTCCCATGTTCGCGAGTGATTGTTCGAGTTGGTTTTGGAGATATGCGGGCGTCATACAATGACTGCCACCGACGAAGTCGTCGAACGATGCGATGCCCGGCCTCACAAACGCTTTTTCCACATATCCGCGAACATCGTGTGGAGGCACACCATCAAAGGGCAAATAGCCGCCCTTCGTGCAAATGACAATCTCGTCGCGCTCGAAACCGTCCGAAAATAGAAGGTTGAGAGCTGAACCGATCGATCGTTCACTTCGTTGAAACCGGTAGTTGGCGGCGGAATCGATAACATTGACGCCCAGTTCGACTGCGCGAACGATCGCCTCCGTATAGTTTGCATCGGTTCGCTCGTCAGGATCCCCGAGATAAGTACCAATTCCGATCGAGGCGAGCGTGAGTGACCGCGCGAGTCGAAAGTGGTGCGGTGCTACTCGTTCACTAAAACGGTTCCGGTAGCGTGTGGTTCCTTCCGCTGTCGCGCAAATCGGCATATCTACACCTGCTCTTTATACGCGTCTGCATTCCTCGCCCGCAAGGCAGCTCTTCGTGCGTGGTTGCGCAGTGTGGTAGTTTCGTTCCAAACTCCACGTCAGGAACCCCCGCACTATGAGTTATTTTCTCGACTGGCGCGAGCACGAAGATTTCCGTGCCGAGAAGTTTTACAAGACCACTCTGTGGCAAGGCGAACACGTTATGGTCGGACTGAATTGCCTTGAGCCCGACCAGGAACAACTGGTTCACGCACATCCAGACGCTGACAAATTTTATTTTGTGCTATGCGGCAGCGGAATCTTTTATGTGGGCGATGAAAGTGGCGTTGCTCAACAGGGTACCGTCGTCATGGCGCCGGCGGGTATTCCACACGGTGTCAAGAACCAGAGCACTGACCGGTTAACGATGCTGGTAGTGATCGCGCCGGGAATCAAATGAGCACGCTCGAGAAAAATGGGCGAGAGTCGTCACTCGATGTTACTCCCGAAGCACTCAACGAGATTGAGCGCGAAGTTGCAAAGCTCGTGTCTGAATACTTTAATAATATTTCAGACCTTCCCGTTTTCCCATCAAATCACGCCGGCAAAACTACAGCTGCCATAACTACTGAATTATCGACCGACGGCATACCTCTCGAGACATTGATTTCAGAATGCCGCATGGCAATGAATCTGAGCCGGCACAATGGGCACCCACGGTTTTTCGGCTATGTGGCATCACCATCGACGCCTGTCGGCGCGTATGCGGACCTGGTCGCGTCAGCGTTGAATTCGAATGTCACATGCTGGCGCTCTGCACCTGCGGCCACTGAAATTGAAACAATGGTCGTTCGCTGGCTGGGCCAGCTCATCGGGTACGACAACAATGCTCGTGGATTATTAACCAGCGGTGGTTCCATGGCCAACCTGATTGCGCTGCTGGTGGCTAGTAGAAAGAAAGATCAGGCGCTGGGTCGTACTGGGTTATGCAATTCTTCTCCGCTTGTTATTTATGCATCGGTTGAAGTCCACATGTCGATTGCGAAGGCGGCTGATATCGCTGGTCTGGGCCGCGACAACGTACATGTCATTGCGTGCGACCGGAACTTTCGCATGGATGTTTCCGCCTTACGAGCACGCATAAAGGAAGACCTCGACGGAAACTGCCGGCCATTCTGCGTCGTGGCGAGCGCGGGAACAGTCGCAACCGGGGCAATAGACCCGTTAGACGAAATCGGTTCCGTGGCAAGCGAGTTTGGACTGTGGTTCCACATCGACGGAGCATACGGCGCGCCGGGAGTTCTGGATGCCGAAACGAAGGAACTATTCAATGGCCTGGAGCGAGCTGATTCAATTTCGCTTGATCCGCACAAGTGGCTATACATTCCCGTCGATGCCGGATGTTTGTTGTTTCGTGATGCAGATGCCGCTCGTGCAACGTTCAGTGCGGCTGACGCCGATTACATAAAGACTCATGGTTACGCCGATGATGAGGCTTTTGCCTTTTGGGATTACGGCGTCGAGTTGTCACGAAGGTTTCGGGCACTGAAAGTTTGGTTGACGCTTCAGTATTACGGTGTGCGAAAACTGGCGGCAGCAATCAGCGAAGATATTGCGTTAGCTCATTACCTCGCAAACTTGGTAGATAACTCGGATGATTTCGAGTTGATGGCGCCTGTAACCCTCAGCATCTGTTGCTTTCGTTACGTACCACCTGACGTTCGATCCCGATCGACGGCGTTGAATGGCGATGCGAATT
>JBHEMC010000038.1:30340-39232 GCA_046262775.1 Pyrinomonadaceae bacterium
CAATTAAACCAACTCAACAGCGCAATTATGAATATGGTACAGACAGGTGGGCGTGCATATATTTCTAATGCGACAGTGAGTGGCCGTTTCGCTTTGCGCGTTTGCATCACAAACTTTCGTACCACGAAAGCCGACGTCGCTGAAACACTGCAGGTGATACGTGATGCGGCGGCACATTTACGACAATCGCAAGCCGAGTGATCTATCTCAACCAAAAGGCAAGTCGTCCGAAAGATCTGTTTTGAATTCAGCAGGAACCTACAAACACGAGTTGAACGTTGCTGTTGAAATCGCACGACAAGCGGGCGCCGCGATTATGGACTTTTATGAGGGCCCGCTTGACATAGAACAAAAGGCAGATGCGTATGGCGAACCCGTTACTCAGGCCGACAAGGTGGCTAATGAACTTATTGTTCAGCATTTGGCCCACCAATTTCCTGATGATGGGATCCTCGCAGAAGAATCCGGTGACACCCCCCGGCGTTTGAACAAATCACGCGTCTGGATGATCGATCCACTCGATGGTACTAACGGCTTCATCGATGGTAATGGCGACTTCGCTGTGCAGATAGGATTAGTCGAAGCGGGTGAATGCGTTATTGGCGTCGTTTATCAACCTCTCAATGACGTCCTTTACCAGGCAGTGCTCGGTCATGGAAGCTGGATTCAGCATCAGGGTGAATCGTTATTGAAAGCAAATGTTTCATCGCACGACGATTTCCGACAAATGAGATTGGCAGCTAGCCGCTCCCATCGAAGCCCGCGGATGAACAGAGTCGTAAGCAGCTTCGGGTTTAAAGAAGAGGTGCAACGCGGATCAGTTGGTGTAAAGATTGGGCTGATTGTCGAGCAGCAATGTGATGTTTACATCCACCTGTCTCCACGAACAAAGCAGTGGGACACATGCGCGCCGCAGTTGATACTAACTGAGGCTGGAGGCAACGTAACCGATTTATTTGGACGTGCGCTCTTATACAACGTCGCGGACGTGCAAAATCGAAACGGACTGGTCGCTTCGAATGGTGCAGTTCACCAAAAAATTATTGAACGACTGGCACCCTTATTGACGGAGTTCGGCCGGTACCCGGTTTAGGGCGGGGCAAGCCACCCTTCCAGATGAGAGAACTCCAAGGAGTTGCAATGACAAGTCGGCTGAAGCGGCTTCTGTTTTATTTCCTCCTTTGCCTCGCGTCTTCAGTGCCTCTACTAATCCTCATCTTCCAACAGGGAGTCATCAGCGGATTTGTCGTTGTGCTGTCAATGTTGATCGCTGTCTCATCGGCCTTATTGCTCGAATCACTTTCGCGGTCGAAGACACGGGGAATCGAGCGTGTAACCAGAGACTTGAATGCGCTCGCTAAAGGCGAGTTGGGTGGACCTATTGAACTGCGTTCGGGCGATGAGGCAAGAGCGCTGGCGGACGACTTGAATGTCCTGAAGCAGCGAATGCGTGTCCAGCTTGCTCGTGAAGCTGAATCTCGCCAGTTCGACTCCTTCGTCAGGCTATCAGCCATGCTGACTCATGATTTGAAGAATGCCATCGAGGCGTTGTCGCTCATCGTTTCAAATATGGAGCGCCACTTTCACAACGAACAGTTTCGCAAAGATGCGATGCGCTCACTAACAACCGCGACAAATAAGCTCAAAGCGTTGGTCGCGCGGCTGTCCAATCCCGTAAATACTTTAAGCGGCGAGCACAAGAAACCGCAGACCGTTGATCTAATTCCTATCCTCAGTCGAGTCGTCTCTACAACTGCTCAACCATTGTCCGAGCAGCATCAGATAATAATGAAAACCCCTGTCGGCGTGTCCGCTCTCGTTGATGCTGAACGAATTGAGAAGGTGATTGAAAACCTCGTGCTTAACGCACTCGAAGCTATGGCTGACCGTAAAGGCGTACTTACGATTGAAGCCGGTGTTACGGAAACCGGCGCCGCCACATTTAGTGTCTCCGATACAGGTCGAGGAATGAGCAAGCATTTCGTTGAAAATCGGCTATTCCGGCCCTTCGCAACGACGAAAAAGAACGGGGTTGGACTCGGTCTTTACACTTGTCGCGAAGTAGTTCGCGCCAATGCCGGCTGGATCGAAGCGCATTCAATTGAAGGTGCTGGCGCCACTTTTCGCGTCGTGCTACCATCCGGCGCAGCTAAATAGAGCAACCAAATAAATACGCTGACACTCAATATCTTGCCGCCTCATGCAGATACTGTGAATGTGGGTCTATAACCGCCATTGTTGGACACAAAACACAGGAATTGCGGAGAATGCCGAACCAGGAACAAACTACTGTACTCGTGGTTGATGATGACGATGCTGTTCGCAGTGGTCTCTACTGGGCCCTCACTCCCGATTACAACGTGCTCGAGGCTCCCTCTCGCAACGAAGCTATTAAACTGATCAGCGAGGATGGCCGGATTGAAGTAATTGTGACCGATCTTCACCTGCCTCCGTTAACTGACGACATTGCGGAGGGCCTTGCCTTGATCGACCTCGCTCGCACACATGAGCCGCCGTTGCAAGTGGTTGTAATTACCGGTAGCGACTCGAAGCGCGCCGCGCTCGAAGCAGTCAAGCACGGCGCATACGGATTTTTCGAAAAGCCACTTGATTCCGCTGAGATCCTTCACATCGTAAATCAGGCTGTGCGAATGAGGAGGCTGGAAATTGAGAATGCCAGGCTCCGAGATCAACTCGCGCAGTCAACAGGGTTTTCACATTTGCTAGGCTCCAGTCCTGCACTGGACCATATCAAGAAACACGCACGAGCCGTCGCCGCAACCACTGCCACAGTTTTGCTGAGCGGTGAAAACGGAACAGGCAAAGAGATGCTGGCGCGCGCCATTCATGAGGAGAGTTCGCGCGCCACGAGCCCTTTCGTCGCTGTAAGCTGCGCGGCGTTGCCGGAGACACTCATCGAATCGGAGTTGTTTGGACATGAAAGGGGCGCATTTACATCCGCAACGCAAGCTCGTAAAGGCCGGTTTGAACTAGCCGATGGTGGAACGCTTTTCCTTGACGAGATCGGTGACCTCAGTGCGACAGTTCAGGTGAAGTTGCTGCGCGTGCTCCAGGAACGATCGTTCGAGCGAGTGGGTGGCACAAAAACCCTCACGGTTGACATCAGGCTTATCGCGGCCACGAATCGCGAGTTAGAAACCGAAGTTGAAGAAGGTCGTTTCCGAAAGGATCTTTTTTACCGGCTAAACGTCGTTCCATTAACTCTTCCGCCACTCAGGGAACGTCAAAGCGACATACTCTTCCTGGCGGCACACTTCGCTTCGAAAGCCGCGGAAAAGTATGGGAAACCAACTCCCGAGCTGACCTCAGATTTGATTGAGATTTTGCAGGAATATAATTGGCCGGGCAACGTTCGTGAGCTGGCAAATTTGATGGAACGCCTCGTTGTTCTGACCAACGGCTCAATTCTTGGTCTCGATTTTGTTCCGGATAAGATGTTGCGCATTTTGCCTGACGCCAATGTTGCGGATGAGTCGACACTGGAGGGTGCGGTGATAGGAGTCAGGCGCCGGATGGTACTGAGTGCTTTACAAGTCGAGAATGGGAACAAGATGGCTGCAGCAAAACGCCTGGGGATTAGTCGATCGTATTTGCATCGATTGATTAATGAATTGGATTTGGGGCCGGGGCACAAATGACAGATGTCCGGCAAACCCTAATGGGTCTCGGCCTCGGGAACTCAGTAATGAGCTATCGCATATGTTCCCTCCAGTAAATTTGAATGGCAGCGTAGAAAGATGCTGTGAAGTTTATCGGACGTGACTAGCTTGAACCTTTCTGTTGCATGCGCCATGATGAATACCGCTCATGGCGAATCTGCAATTGCGTTTAGCTGAGAATGTGCCCGGGGATTTTTTCGTCGACTCCACGTGTATCGACTGTGATACGTGCAGCGAACTTGCTCCTTCCATTTTCCGTGATCACGGCGACCAGTGCAGTGTTTATCATCAACCTACGACTCCAGATGAAATCAAGCTCGCGTTGATGGCCCTCGTTGCTTGTCCCACCGGCTCAATCGGTGCCACTGAGAAACACGATGCGCATATCGGGATCGACGCTTTCCCGATGTTGCTCGCGGACAATGTTTACTTCTGTGGATTTACGTCCGAAGCAAGCTTTGGTGGGTGGAGTTACCTTGTCACGCGACCTGCACTCGAAGGTGGAAACATTCTTGTCGACTCCCCGCGTTTTGCCTCTCAACTTGTAAAACGGATTGAGTCGCTCGGCGGAGTAAGCACTATGCTGCTGACACATCGCGACGATGTCGCGGATCACCACCGTTTTCGGCGACGGTTCGGATGCGAAAGAGTAATGCACGCGCGTGATGGGGCAGCAAAATTAGGCGCTGAACTGATCCTTGCCGGAGATGAAAGCATTCAGCTCGGCGCTGACTTGCTCGCGATTCCGACTCCCGGTCACACACGTGGGCACGTGGTCTTTCTTTATCGAAACCAGTTTTTGTTTACCGGAGATCATTTGGCATGGTCGCCCGGCAGAAATACTCTGACTGCATTTCCTTCTGTTGCCTGGTATTCGTGGGCTGAGCAGACGAAATCAATGGAACGGCTATTGGCATATGACTTCGAATGGGTGTTACCCGGGCACGGTGACCTGCACCATGCGGATCGCAAAACCATGCATGACCATCTCGATGGGTGCGTTGAGTGGATGAGAACTCGCAATTAAAAATTGAAGGCACAAAGAGGATTGAATGACTAAAAACCAAAAGATTGCGCTCGGGTGTGGTGGCGCCGGATGTTTTGGATTAATCGTGATCGCAGTTGTAGGCGTAATACTGTTTTTTGTTTACGGCAAGCGAAGTTATGAATATACAGCCAAAAATCATAACTCCAACTCGAACATAAGCTCGAACACCAATAGAAACGCAAACTCTTCTTCGACTAAAACAAACGACAACTCAGCCTCTAACGAAAATAGGAACTCAAATACGTCAATTTCAAGCTCATCGACCTCGATGTCTGAAGACGACAAACACAAGTTGTTTCAGGCTGTCAGTGGAACTCGTGATACCGAGCTGATGCATCAAGTTTGGAAGAAGCTTGGTTTAATGAACAACGATGGTACGCTTAATGATTCCTATGCCGAGTTCGTGAAGGCACATGTCTCATGGCTGTTTGCGAACAGTGATTTCCTGCAAATAGTAAACACGCCGGAAAAAGCGCGTGCTTATGTTGAGTCGCATCTCAACGATTAGGCTTTTTGCAATGCCAATAGACCCTTCGCGAATTCGGAACTTTTCGATCATTGCCCACATCGATCACGGCAAGTCGACGCTTGCTGACAGATTGCTTGAGCTTACCGGTGCGCTTTCTGAACGCGAGATGTCGGAGCAAGTGCTCGACGACATGGACCTCGAGCGTGAGCGGGGCATAACGATCAAAGCCCATGCGGTGCGTCTTGATTACAAGGCGGCAGACGGTGTCGATTACATACTGAACCTGATTGATACTCCGGGTCACGTTGATTTCTCTTACGAGGTGTCGCGTTCACTTTCCGCTTGTGAAGGCGCTTTGCTTGTGGTTGACGCATCTCAGGGCGTTGAAGCACAAACACTCGCAAATACCTACCTTGCAATCGAAAACAATCTTGAGTTGATTCCTGTCATAAACAAGATCGACTTGCCTGGGGCTGAACCGGAGAAGGCAATCGAACAGATCGAACACTTCATTGGTCTGGAAACCCACAACGCAATCTTGACCAGTGCGAAGACCGGAGTCGGTGTGGATGAAGTGCTGGAAGCGATCGTACGCGACGTTCCATCACCCAAAGGTAATCCTGCGGCACCTCTTAAAGCGTTAATCTTCGATTCATGGTACGACTCGTATCGTGGCGTAATAGTCTTGTTCCGGGTCATTGATGGATCAATTAGGACCGGAATGAAGATTCGGTTTTTCAACGCGGGCCGCGATTACCAGGTGGAAACGTTAGGCGTCAATCGGCCGAGACCAACGCCCATAGACGAACTCGGTGTCGGCGAAGTGGGTTTCCTGACAGCGTCGATCAAGGCCGTAGCCGATGTGCAAATTGGCGACACGGTTACAGAGGCAAGCCGTCCGACAGTAGAGCCGTTTCCGGGGTTTCAGGAAATCAAGCCGATGGTTTTCGCGGGTCTTTATCCAGTTGACACTAACCAGTATGAGGAATTGCGAGATGCACTCAATAAGCTGCGACTAAATGATGCGTCTTTCTTTTACGAACCCGAATCTTCAGCAGCGCTCGGTTTTGGTTTCCGTTGCGGATTTCTCGGACTGCTGCACATGGAGATCGTTCAGGAGCGACTTGAAAGGGAATTTAATCTTGATCTAATTTCCACGGCGCCCGGTGTGCGATATACAGTGACGACCACTGATGGGCAGACGATTGAAATCGACTCGCCGGCAAAGATGCCGGACCCGGGTCGTATTGCGAAAATTGAAGAGCCGGTCATACGAGCGGTGATTCTGACGCCCGACGAACATCTTGGTGGGATTTTGCCGCTGCTTGAGGAAAAACGGGGCGTACAGAAGGGCTTCGAATATATTGCCGCGAACCGTGTGATGCTCACTTACGAGCTTCCGTTGAACGAGATTGTTCTCGATTTTTACGACCGACTTAAGAGTGTTTCGCGCGGATACGCGTCGCTCGATTACAACCTTGCGGGCTACTGGGAGAGTGATCTTGTGAAGCTTGACGTCCTAGTTGCCGGTGAGCCGGTCGATGCACTTTCGTTGATACTGCACCGCAGTACTGCACAGGCAAAAGGTAGAGCGTTGGCGGAGAAGATGAAGCAATTGATTCCCCGCCAACTTTTTGAAGTTCCTATTCAGGCGGCGATTGGAAACAAAGTAATTGCACGCGAAACTGTAAAAGCACTCGGCAAGAATGTGATCGCCAAGTGTTACGGCGGCGACATTACACGCAAACGAAAGTTGTTGGAAAAGCAGAAAGAAGGCAAGAAACGGATGAAAAAAGTCGGTCGTGTGGAGATTCCGCAGGAAGCGTTTCTTGCTGTTTTGAAAGTCAATGAGTAATTCAATTTGTGTTTCATGGTTCACATGTCCGATCGGGAACACAAGAGTTTCACAACCCAATTATTCCAGGAGAATCACGATGAGGCACGCGTCCTTCATTCTGTTACTTGGCTTGATGACCTCCGTTTATTCGCAACAACCAGCGCACAAGATGAATATGGAGACGCCACAATCGCGTGCTCCAGTTCTTTTAACGCCTCCCATTCATCATCCCGTCTCTACAAAAAATCCTGAAGCTCAAAAAGCTTTCGATCAGGGACTTAGTTGGGTTTACGCATTCAACCACGATGAAGCGATCAGCGCATTTAAACGCGCCGCGTCAGTGGATCCGAATCTGGCGATGGCCTACTGGGGCATTGCGCTCGCACTTGGGCCAAACATAAACCTCGATGTCGATCCTGAAAGAGAGAAGGCAGCATACGACGCAGTGCAAAAGGCACTGGGTTTGTCGACAAACGGCCCCGGAAATGAACGGTCTTATATTGAAGTCCTTGCAAAACGCTATTCAACCGATCCAAAAGCCGACTTGAAGAAACTCGCCGTCGATTACAAAACGGGCATGGGTCAACTGATGCAGCATTACCCTGACGATCTCGACGCGGCTACGCTTTACGCGGAGGCGGCTATGGACCTAAGGCCGTGGCAACTCTGGTCCGCGGACGGAAAACCTGCCGAAGGTACTGAAGAAATCGTCGCTGTTCTTGAATCGGTTCTTAAGCGCAACCCGAACCATCTCGGTGCGATTCACTATTACATTCATGCTGTTGAGGCGTCGCCCAACCCTGAACGGGCGCTTCCATATGCGCAGAGGCTTGGAAAGCTAATGCCTACAGCCGGACACATCATTCATATGCCGGCACATATTTTTGAGCGGGTTGGCGATTACGAAAATGCAGTACGCAGTAACGAAGAGGCTGCAGCCGCAGATCGAGCTTACATTCTTGTGAGTAGTCCGCAGGGTGTGTATCCCGTAATGTACTACAGTCATAACCTGCATTTCCTGGCAATTGCGTACAGCATGCAAGGAAAATTTGCGGATTCGATCAAAGCGGCAAAGGCTCTCGAAGACAATGTGCTGCCTTACCTGAAATCAATGCCGATGCTGGAAGGATTTACGACGGTTTCGCCTTTATTGCTTGTTCGGTTCTCGCGCTGGCAGGATATCGAGAACTTGCCGCAGCCAAACCCATCGTTGCTCGGCGCTACGGCCATCTTCCATTTTGCTCGCGGATATAGCCTCGCAGCTCGGGGAAACGTTGTGGAGGCTGAAGACCAACTGGCGAAACTTACGTTCGTTCAAAAGCAAGTGCCAGCCGACAGGTTGTTTGGTTTGAACTCAGCGTCGAATGTTCTGAATCTCGCAGAGAAGGTATTACGGGCACGGATAGCGACAGCCAGGCACGACGACACATCAGCGGTCGCACTGTTGCGAGAAGCAGTGCAGATAGAGGATCAGCTGGCTTATGACGAACCACCCGTTTGGTTCCATCCAGTACGCGAGCTACTGGGCGGCGCATTACTGCGCTCAGGCGATCCGGTTGCAGCAGAGCAAACTTTTCGTGACGACCTTGCGAGAAATAAGAATAACGGCCGGTCCCTGTTTGGGTTGGCACAATCGCTAAATGCCCAAAAGAAAACAAGGGAAGCAGCAGTGGTCCAGCAACAGTTTGAAAAGGCATGGAAAAACGCCGATACAAAACTGTCCCTGGCCGACTACTAAAAACAAGGCGGGCTCCGAATGTCGTCTGCCCAAGCAAAAATTTCGAAGGATCAGCGTCTCGAACATGAGCTGCTGCTTTGTTGTGCTCGGACAAGAGTGGATGAACAAACTCGACAGCGC
>JBHEMC010000039.1:0-38705 GCA_046262775.1 Pyrinomonadaceae bacterium
TGCGCTTGACCCCTTCCTGACTGTAAAGTTTCGGAAATTAGTGGTCTTCGGGAAAGGTGGATGCTTGTGAAGATTGCAAAAGCTACCGGTGGATTGAAACTAACCCTGCGCGAGGCGCCAATTTCCATCACCACCCAGCATTCACCTGAACCACTCAACTCCCATAGATTCACCAGTCAGGAAGGGGTCAAGCGGAGCGCGACCCCGCCGAATTTCCATCAGCACCCAGCCTCACCTGAACCACTCAATTCAATAGACAAAGGTTTAAGTGCCAGTGAAGATTAGAAAGGCTTCAGTGAAGCTTGGGCGGGGTCGCGCTGCGCTTGACCCCTTTCCTGACTGTAAAACTTTCGGAAATCAGTGGTCTCCAGGCATAGGTGGGTGCCTGTGAAGATTGGAAAGGCTGACTAGCGAATTTATGGGATGTGGATAGTAGTGCGAGTCTAGCCGGACCAACTACTGGAGACCCAGAAATTATTGGAACTTGCGATTTGATGTGAATGGTGATCACAGGTGAACAACATGAATTCAGAAATTGCAAGGTGTTGCGAGGGCGGGCACCTTGGGCGCGACAGTGTCGCGGAATCTAACTCGTTTGTGACGCATGCTGGCGACCGACGTATCAACCTGTTCAGGGGTTAAACCCGTCCCTGACTCGAAGAATACCCAATCGATGTCCTCCTGATACTGCCGCTCCTCTTTTGCTGGCCCCATTCCGTCCCGAATAAACCAGAGATTAAAATTGATCGACATCGTGTCCTCGGGATAATAGTTCCCACCATGCTCGACAAATAATTTGCCATCGACGAAATATCGCACCTTCTGATCCATAACCTGAGTAACCAACGTATGCCAGCCCGCCTGGCTGCCACTCGCTGTTTGGAAGACATTGTCTTTCTTCCAGTTGGGCTCCGGACTGAAAGTCTCCCAGGTAGTGGCATAAAGCGTTGGACCAGCGAGACCCCAGCCGCCGTTGGGCAGATATTCGAAATCCAACTCGCTGTAATCAGGATCCATTGGAACCTTCAAGGGGCTGATGGTGTAAAAGCTTTCGACGATCTGATCACCACCAGGTCCCGAAAACGCATTATCGCTGAATCGAACACGAGCGGCATAAGTCCCTTCGAAATATTTGCGTTGCTGACAGATTTGAGTCTGCGTTGTATGCGCCGTAGTACCGTCCGTCGAAGAGGTCATGCGAAGGATTCTGTTGTTGGATTGATCAGGATCGTTTAGAAACGATACGGCTTCTTCGGACCATGTAGCACCGGGTATGCCCGGCCAGCCCGGCGCAGTGCGGACGATCCAGCCATGCTTTTTTAATTGTTTTCGATTGGCGTACGTAAAGTCATCGAATAGGATTTGAGTCGCAGATCTTTCGTGTGGAGTAACCACCAGGGGTCTGGCGATGGCGCGTAACTTTGGGCTACGGCCAGGACTGCCAAGCACAACGACCACTGCGGTGCTCACGGCAATCGAAATTAACAATGTTTTCGAGCGCTTCATGATTCTCAGACTATCCTTTTGCCGCGAACAGATTTTAGAGCTTTCCGCAGATAACAACGGATTCTACGCTACGAGCAACGGATGCTGAAGTTGGTCGCACGAACATAAGATGGTTGAATTAACTGAACTAACTAAACAACGTGTTGCCGAGCTATTCGCAGCGGCCGATGTGCAAGAGGCGGAGCGACTGCTCGTGCGCGAATGTGCTGACAATCTTCCTTTACTCGGTAAGACCGCAACGTCCGCCAGTCTCGAGCGAATTCGATTTGCCGTACTGCGCCTGAGCGACGGACAGATTAGCCGCCTTACGGAATCCATCGCAATCGCAAAGCGTGACTGGCGCGACGTCTTAGTGTGGGCTGGGTTTGGAAATGACCTTCAGGCACACGAGAGATGGCGGCCGCGGCGTCTCACAGATGACACTGTCAATGCATGGCTCGCAGGGTCACATCCCGATGAAGTCGCATTTTCATTTCAGGATCACGTGGAGCTCGTGTTTGGACCGCACTGTGGAGACCAAGGTTTCATTATCAATTTGGTGGCGCTCGAACCCGAGCCTTGTTATCTGGTCGAGTTGAAATCGGGTGCTCAAGTGAAAGAATATGAACGAAGACTAAAGAGGCCATAGGTTCGACCTCGGGCAAGTTTATCGGGGAGATCCGAATAGTTGTCAAAGGTTCAGTTCGGGAATTTCGAAATTATGTACGGCAATTGATCGAATACAACCCGATGAAGTGCGTGGGTTCGATTAACAATCAGCAATCGACAACTTGCGAGATCGTCACTGATGCCGGTTCTTGTCACATCTCACCATCCACTGCACGCAAAACCGGTCACTGAAAGACCCCCACTAATTAATGATGCGAAGATTGCAATAGAACCAAGACCAGACACCAAAGGGCAAAGAGCATGGAAAGCAACATACTTGGTGATGAAAACAGGACTGCGACTGAAACAGCGTTTCTCTTCGATCTCGACGGGACACTTGTCGATAGCGTCTATCAACACGTGCTCGCCTGGCGCGAAGCACTTGAGGCGGGCGGTATCCGTCTGGCCGTTTGGCGCATTCACCGTCAGATAGGAATGAGCGGGGGCCTGTTTGTGAATGCGCTGCTTCGAGAAACCGGGCACACCGTTTCGTCAGAGGAGGCGGAGCGATTGCAGCAACTGCATGGCGAAGCTTTCAAGCGTTACGCACCGCAGGTTCGCCCGTTACCAGGTGCTTCCGAACTCTTGTCGTATCTCACAAAGTCAGGTGTTCCATGGGCTGTTGCCACAAGCGGTCGATTGCAGAGCGCCAGTTTGTCTCTTCGGCTACTCGGCATTAGCGAAGATGTGCCCATCATAACTCGCGACCTTGTGCGCCATGCTAAACCCGATCCGGATCTATTCCTGGTGGCGGCTGAAAAACTCGGCGTACGGATCAGTGATTCGGTAGTCGTTGGGGATAGCATCTGGGACCTGCTTGCCGCGCGACGGGCGCGTGCACTTGGTGTGGGGTTGCTATCAGGCGGCTACGGCCGTGAGGAATTGGAGCGAGCAGGTGCATACCGAGTCTATAACGATCCGGCGGATCTGTTGCGCCATTTGGATGAAGTGGGTGTACGGCGGGCGGAATAGATCGTGTTAGCGTCAACGGCCTCGATGAAAATCCCCAGGGGCAAGCGCGTCGCAGTCGCCCCTCGATTGAGTCGCGCAAGAATCATGACAAGGAGCACAATCATCGCGACGGAATTAACGCACGATCATTTTGTTAAATCGGTGAGTGTATCGCGGTGGCATAAAAATTTCTGCCCTCGTTGCTGAAGAAGAACCACAGAGCATAAATGCTGAGGATCGTGCCAAGCGGAAAAAGGCCCAGCACCACAATCGCGGCAATCGTTCCCCAAATGCGTGCGCTGCGACGGCGCTTCAACGCCTTCCAACTGGTAATCACCGGCGGAAGGACGAAGATCGCACCTAACACGCCGTAAAAAACGATCGAGAAAACTCCGCCGGCGAGTCCGATCCCTGCATTTGTGTTGTCGCCGGTTTCATTTGCCATCGTGATCCCCAGTGCAACAAACACACCGAGACTGACGAGCATCAGTATCCCAAACGTGAGTGCGATGATGACGCCAACAAAGAGGAATCCGATGGCGATTTTCTATTGTGATTGTCGGGATTCATTGAGCCATGGTCTTAAGCAACTGTTCGATTTGCGGCTTGAATCGAAAAGGCCGTTGACGCTTACTCTGCGGGCACTCGCAAGCAAATTACCTGGAGGACAGTGTCACTGTTTCGTCGCGGTTGCGGGTGGAGATGCCGGCTTCTTGGGCACTTTTCTCATTGGTCTGCTTTTCAACTCTACCAGTATCACCTCGAATGGTTGATCACCTGTATTTTCCGGCAGGTGAGTTGTTGCGGGTGTCCACCGAACATCGCCGGCTTTGGAGTTAATCTGCTGGGCCGGATTTTTCGGAAAACTGAACATCCCGTTCGCATCCGTCATAAAAATCGCAACTGCGTTTGGATGTCGATGCATGATTGATTTTTCGTGCGGGCCATATCGAATCCGCAATACGCGCACCTGCGAGTTCTCGAACTCTACTTTGTAATGCTCTGAATCTATCTTTACAGGATCCTGTCCATTAGCAACACAGCAGAAAGATACAACAAATAGGGCAACGACAAGTGTTTTGTACATTGTTGGGAGGCTCCTTTTGGCGAGATGCAATTTGGCCTGACTGCGCCGTGCCTTGTACCGCATGTCGAGGTACGGCGTCAATGGTAACTTGTTGGGAGAGTTTCAGACTTCAGAGTCAGACTCAGCGGCGTTAAGCGGTATTCGTGGCCCTGACTCTGTGGGTTGAGAATTTCGTGTCGAGTGAATGTCTATCTGAGGTAGCGGGGCGAACCCGCCCGTGGGACTTTAAATTATGTAAGCCCTGTGCTGACGAGCTTTTGGCGTTCGTTTTCAATGATAACTTTCCAGAAGTGCTCCGGATAATTGACATCCTCCAGACCATGAAATGTGGAGATGTAGCCATCAACGGCGCCGCCCGTAAACATGTCGCGGACGATCTCCCACGTGACTTTTGGATTGACTCTCAATGCCTCCAGAATCTCGCCGTTGTCGAGAGCCATGCTGTCGATGAAGAGCAGTTTGTTTTCAAGAAGCCTTTTTTCAATATTCGGATTGACGCGTTGAAACGCTGCGAGCCGTTGTTCTGTGGTCCAGTTGAGGACTGCCCTCTCCTCAACACTTAAGGCCGCATGTCCGACAGCTCGCCTTTTTCGAGTGCCAGTTGCCGTTCCGGCTCCGCTGCTTTGTGTCTGTTTAGCCATGGCGTTGGTATAGTCCGCTGCGGCAATTAAGTCAATGCGGGAATGGCATTCCGTGGCCGCGTCTCCATTGACGAAAAAAATTGACGGCAACAGCGGGACAACCGCGGAGTGCCGCGGCGACAGTTCAGTTAGCCGGCACTGAAGCCCTGGGCCCACCGGATAAGGCCTGCAAAACCTTTTTGACGGCTTCAGAGTTGAGGAATATTTCTCGCTGCCGCTCGTCTGTTGTGTACGCCGCAATCGAGTATACAACTTCAGCAGCGCGCGCAAATGCTGCCTGTGCCGCTTCGGTACGTCCTGCCTCCAAGCGAAGGGTGCCAAGCAGTGAGTTGATCTTCCACGATTCAACGTTGACTGGGTATTCGTTCAATACTTCTAGTGCGGCGTTGAACTGCTTTTCACTTTCAGCATCATCTTTTTGCATCATCGCAATGCGTCCGAGAATCTTGTGCGACACCGCGATGTATTTCCTGGCTTTGTAGTGCTGCGCCTGCTCAAGCAGACTCAATGCGTGGTGAGTCGCTTTTTCAAACTCACTCTGCGCCAGCCAGTGTTCCGCTGTTCCGGCTTCGAGCCTGAGTTTGTAGCGCCATCGAAACCATGCGTCACGTTCGAAGATGTCACGCGTTTCTTGAAACGCGTGCATGGTTTCCTCGCTATGTCCTTTCCAGGTGTGATCGATTCCAATATTGATTAGAGAATTTGCCTCGGCTTCAAGTACGTGATATTTCCGCGCCACCTCCAAGCCCTCGTTGTCGTACTTCGCTGCGCTTTCAAAATCCTGGAGTTCGCGGTGAATCCACCCGATGCAATTTGGCATGCGAGGAAACCAGAATAGATCCCCATTGCGTCCAGCCATTTCAATGCCGCTCTTGAGAGTCTCTATCGCTTCCGACATATAACCTTGATTTCCTTTTGACAAGCCAATGAAGAACAGGGCCGTCAACAGCAGAAAACCATCGCGCAGTTCCGAAGCCAAGTGTCGCGCTTCCATCTCTACTTCAATGGCTGATTCATATTCCGTCTGGAAGAAATGCATGCAACCGCGCCACGTCAGGCCGGAGAGTAGCGCCGGTTTATAGTTAATCGCGCGAGCACTCTTAATTACGTCATCAAGAATTGGAAGTCCCGTCTCAAGTTCGCCATAACACAAGTGCTTCAGTGCCAATAAGCACATGGTGTCGAGCCGCAAGGTTTCGCTGCCTGCACGTTCGGCGGCAACGAGTGCTTCCCTGGTGCGCGTGTCCATCTCTTCAACTCGATGTGAGAAAAACAGGGTGGTTGCCAGTGCGTTTAGTCCTGCCGCTCGTTTCTCAGGGGAATCGAAGACTTCCTCATGCTCGAGCATCTTTGTGTAGTCGTCGATTGATTCTGTAAAACGACTAAGAGCCATGTTCGTAGCGCCGCGCTTGCCGTAAAGCGTCATCATGACCTCGGCGCGCGACTCATCCGGAAGTTTGGCTGCCAAACCAAGAGCGCGACTGTAATGGTCCGCGGCTTCGTTATTGGCGTACAAACGCGACGCGTTATCACCAGCGTGAACCAGGTATTCAACGGCACGAGCAAAGTCGCGTCCGCGCTCGAAATGCAAAGCGAGCTGAGTAGCAATTTGCCATGATCGTTTTTTATATCGCTGCAATAGTTGTTCGCCAGCCAGCAAGTGCAGCATCACGCGTCGCTTCGCTACTAACGCATCGTACAGGTAGTTCTGATACAGCGCGTGAGAAAAGCGATATCGCGTGGCCAACGAACCGTCCGGGAGTTCCTGCTCTTCGAGCGTTTCGATCAATCGATAAGTTTTCTCGAGATGCGCGAATTGTTCCTCCAGCTCAACCTCGTCTATTCCAAGCAATCCCGCCACCACAGGAGAAAGGAATTCCTGGCCTTCCACGCTGGCATATTGCAGCGCCCTGCGTTCGTTCTCGTCCAGCGCGTCGATTTTTTTCGCGATCATGCTGCGAATACTCTCAGGTATTTCCAGCTTGATCTCTGCCAGGTTTCGCGCCAGCGACCAATGCTCGTTGGTCTTAACGATGTCTCCCCGCTCCTGTAGATACTGAAGGAGGTTCGTGGCAAACAATGGATGTCCTTCCGTCTTCGAGTGAATGTGCAAAGCAAACTCGGCAGGAAATGTGTTCGGAGCGAACATCGCACTCAGGTAATCATGAATATGATTTATCGTTAACGTATCAAGGGCGACTTCTTCGCATAGTCGGTGAGCCATCATTTCGGCCTTGTAACCCTTTAGCGGATGATTATTCCGTTCGATGTCTTCCGGCCGAAACGTTCCTGCAATCATCACCCGTTGATTGGTTATTCGTTGGCACAAATGACGTAAAAGATCGATGCTGGAGAAATCGGCCCAATGAAGATCCTCTAGCAGGAGAACGATGGGTGAGGTCGTAGCAAACAGGCTAAGCGCGTCGCCCAGTTCGCGCATCATGCGTTCTCTGGTGGCGCCGATTGTTTCCTGTTGCAGTCGCTCCATTGCGCCCGTCGAGGCAAACGCGGCCGGCAATTGGGAGCACCAGGTCGGAGCAGACGCGCGCATGATTGCTGATAACCGTTCGCGCGCCGGTCCATCGAGTAACGATCCCAGCGCTTCAAGGAAGGGTAGATAAGCCTCGCCCGTTCCATACTGTTCCACACACCGCCCACGGGAAATCGAAAGCCGCGGAAAGCGAGCTCGCGCACGACGGAGGAATTCATCCGACAACGACGTTTTGCCGATACCTGGCTCACCGGTAATGAATACGACGCGTCCGTTACCGTCGAGAACCTGCTTAAGATATTCTTCCAATCGGCTCAACTGTGGCGCGCGGCCGACAAATTTCGCCGACTGTGCGTCAAGCAGGTCTTTGTCGTAAACAATTGGTCCACCTACCCATTCTCCGGTAAGCGAAGCTCGTAATGCTTGCAACGCCTGCGCCATCTCACCCGCTGTCGCGTAGCGGCGCTCTTTCTCCTTCGCCATTGCGCGTTCGATGATGAAATCAAATTCGCGGGGCAATTCAGGTCGAATCCGACTCGCCGCCCGCGGATCTAGCGTCGCTATCTCGTGCATGATTGTCAGCATGCTCGGTCCGGAAAATGGAAGCGACCGTGTGGCCGCCTCGTAAAGGACACAACCGAGAGAAAAGATATCTGAACGACCATCGAGTGGTTGGCCGCGCGTTTGCTCCGGCGACATGTACGCCGCCGTCCCGAGTACGGTACCTTCATCAGTGAGGTTGGTCAGAGTCGGCGCGTCGTGGTCAATTTCCGCTAATGGTCGAATGAACTTTGCCAGACCGAAGTCGAGGACTTTCGCGTGGCCGCGCGATGTGATCAGGATGTTTGGTGGTTTGATGTCACGATGAATTAGGTTTAAGGAATGGGCCGCGTCTAAAGCATCAGCGACTTGAGATCCAATTTCCAGTAGCCGTGCTAAGGGCAGTGCTCCTTCATTGTGGATGATATGTTTGAGAGTTTGTCCGTCGACAAACTCCATGACTATAAAATCGAAGCCTTCAAACTCCTCTATCCCGTAGACCGTGATGATGTGCGGATGGTTCAGTGCGGACGCTGACTGCGCTTCCTGAAGAAATCGACGACGAGCGATTGGATCCCTGTTGACAGTAGCCGGAAGTAGCTTAATCGCTACCAGTCGATTGAGCTTCGTGTCCTCAGCTTTGTAGACTTCACCCATGCCACCCTGACCGATGCGATCTTGGATGCGGTAGTGCAGCAGCGTTCGTCCGTATTCTAAGAGACTCATAGCAACCCCCCGGGACAGCCCGATTTTCGTGCATTGCCCTTAAAGAGCTAAGCAACTGGTGAGGTGTTTTGCGATTCAGTTAGGCGACGGGAGAGTTTAAGAAAGATTGGCATACTCGACAAGGCGGAACACGCGAACTCTGTGTTACTGCCGATTGCATGGAGTCGGAGTGTCGGTAGTGCGTGGGCCGCGCGCTTTTTTTTAGCGAATGAACATCATTCATCGCCAGTCTTCCGTATATTGGCATCGTAGGCCACGGACGTGATACTTAACCTTGGCCGCTATAAATCGACCACCTTCCCAGCCTCCGCGCCCAGGCGCCGAAAGTGAGACCGCCGCGTCCGGAGTTGCGAGCGTGACTGCGGATGGCCGAAGTTGTGAAAAAGACTTGAGTCATTCATTTTCATTGAGATTTCATCAGAGTTGCGGCGGGGGCACGCGTCGCTTGCTCCCTTCCTGACTGCACTTTTCTGTTGATCGGTGCAAACTTTCGATTCAACGGCAGCCGCGTTTGGTAGATACGAGTTAATCAGCTCCAAATAATTATTTGTCAACAAATCAAATGCGACGTCATATGATTTCACCTGGTCAAACGACTAATAACTTGAGGACTGATTCGCCAGCGCTTGCATTGATGGATATTTCGCGGCTTAAGACGGAGCTTGAGAAGCTTCACAACGCCAGCTTTGGTTGGGCGTTGAGTTGTTGCCGCCACAATCGAGCAGACGCCGAAGAGGTGCTGCAAATAGTCTATTTAAAGATTCTCGAAGGCAGAGCACAGTTCCGTGGGGACTCTCGACTGCAAACATGGCTATTCTCAGTAATTCGAAATTCCGCGGTCACCGAGCGTCGAAAAAGTTTATTGCGTTCAATGATCCTGACGCGTGCTAAGACAGAGAATCAACCAGCTCATGAAGTACAACGGGGAATAGAGCGTTCGGAAGCGCAGAAGCGATTTCAGTTGGCACTAAGAAAACTACCGGCACGTCAACGGGAAACACTTCATCTGGTTTTTTACCAGGACTTGAGTTTGCGCGAAGCAGCGAACGTGATGGGAATTTCGATTGGCAGTGCGCGGCGTCATTATGAAAGAGGCAAGAGTCGTTTGAGAGAAGAGTTGGACAGTGAGGATGTGGAGTATGGACTTGGCTGGAGACGAAGCGAAAATTCAGGCGTTATTTTGTGAGTTGCGCCGCGAAGAACGGGTGCTTGCGCCGAACTTCGAAAGGGTTTGGACGTGTGCGCGGCCGATTGAGCGTCAACTGCGCACCGTATTTCTGAGATCGGTATTCGTAGGCGCGTGTGCTCTGGTAGTCGCCACGCTTTATTCAGTTGCGTTGTGGTTAGGAGACGAACGGCAAATGCGAGAAATTGCGGCCGTTACTATTGAAACCACTGCGCCCTTGCCGATATTGCAAATTGAGAATCCGCGCAAGCGTGTAATGTTTGGTCCATCGCATATGAAACGTCGCTCGACCAGGTCTCTGCAAACTAACAGAACAACGACCACCGCAGATGCGTTGATCCGCGAGACTGTCGCGCTTGCGAGTTGGCGATCGCCGACTGCAAACCTCATCGAAACGACGAAACCATTGCTAACGAATTCACTGCCGCAATTAGACGAATCTGCGAAAGCACTCGAATCCTTTCTCCCTGGCAATCAAACTAAAATAGAAGAGCCCTGGTGAGTTATGCGGGGACTCATAAGCAAAGGAGTTAAAGCAAATGAAGGTAACTATCATCATCGCTGTCCTATTCGTGTCGTTTTTGCTCCTGGTCGGCGCTGTTGTGGGCCAACAAGGTGTGCCGCCAGCACAAGCACCGCAGCCTGGCATGCCGCAAGGACAGGGTCCACGTCATCCGCCGAACATGCAGAATGCTCCAAACATGCCACAACCTCCTCCGAACCCCAATCTATTGGCTGATGTGATGTTCCCGCCCGACATGGTGCTGGGTCACGCGCGCGAGCTGCGACTGACGGATGATCAAAAGGCTTTCATGCGTGGTGAGGTGCAGAAAACGATGACTGTGTTTACAGACTTACAATGGAAGCTGCAGGACCAAATGGACGCACTGCACGAAGTCTTGAAAGCGAATTCTGTAAGTGAGGACCAGGCATTGGCGCAGTTAAATAAAGTGCTGGATATCGAACGTGAAATTAAGCGCCTCCACATAGGGATGGCAGTGCGAATCAAGAACCACCTCACAGCTGAACAGCAGGAACAACTACACCGCATGCAAATGGGTCCGATGGGAATGCCGCCTGGACCTCCACCACCTGATCAGGAGTAGTAAAGGCCACAGTTCAGCGCGGATGATACAGATTTGAGAAACTAGCAAGCGAAAGCGAACGAATTAAAAATACTCAACCTTGTGCTGCATCGATAGTTTCACCGGACCTTGAGAGTAGCATCTTTTACTTAGCGCTCTCGTAAATCAGCTTTCGCTGGTTGCCCCGACCGAGTAGATAACCGGTGAGAGCGCCGGCAGCCGCGCCGATCACGACTAACCCTGCTGTGACTGCATGATCGATCTTGTCGAAACTATCGTTGTTGTTGCTACCGGCCGCACCGATAGCCCCACCCGCACCCGCGCCCACTGCGAGTCCGATCAAGGTTGGTTTATTCGCAGAGGATTTCTTACTCGCATCAAAGACCTTCTTTATTTCGTCGGCCTTCACAATCGTTCGGATGTTGTTTACCTCGAGAGTCAACGCGTCGTCACCGGCAGCGCTCAAAATTCCTTCGATGTCTTTCCCAGTTTTTAACTTCACCAAAAGTTTTGTGCCTGGCGGAACGCGCAATAGATTGGACCAGTCGCGCGTATTTTGAGCTAGCGCCACGCTGGAAGGCAGAAGCAGGGAGAGAAAGAGAGAGACGCTTATCAGCTGGTGAGTTCTACGATTTCTCATGGAGGATCTCCGATTCAGAATTGGTATGACGCGGGGCAGATTACACGGGTTCGGAGGATTAGGAAAGGTTGCGCATTGAAAGACGATGCCACGGGTTTACCCCGTTGGTTCGTCGGGTTGACAGCTAGACATCATCGTCTTTGTCTCTGCCACAAACGCGCAACAAAAAGAGTCGATAGCGAGAGCGTGACGCACCGTGGGCAAGTCCAGGGCATAGCGCCGACTATACATTCCGCAAAGCCGTAGTTATCATTTAATCCCGCTTTCGCAGGCAGTTAACGCGCTTCGGAAAGTTGGTTCCTTCCTCATCTTCAAAATACTCACGCATTATGTTTACGTTTTTTCAGGGAGGGAAGATGATCGGTCAGAGACTTTCTAACAGATACGACATCAAATCAGAACTCGGTCGCGGGGGAATGGGTGTTGTTTATAAAGGTTTGGATCCTTTATTGAATCGTGAAGTTGCAATCAAACTTATACCGCCTTCATTGTTGAGTTCGGAGACGGAACAGCGGTTTCAACGGGAAGCACAACTCGTCGCAGCAATGGATCACCCTGCCGTCGTCCCCATTTTCGACTTCGGCAAGCACGAGGGTTCGCTTTTCTTTGTCATGCCCGTTGTACAGGGCACGAACCTGCGTTGGTTTCAGCGAGAAGGCGCTCTAACGCTTGGTGAAGCAATCGATATTGGTATTCAGGTCGCTGAAGCACTCGAATACACGCATTCGCGCGGAGTGATCCATCGCGATATCAAACCCGAAAACATCATGGTCGTGCGAGAGGAAAACGGCCGCGTCAGGGTCCGGATCATGGATTTCGGTCTCGCGCGAGGTGCGACCGAAAGCCGCATTACAAAGACTGGTACGATCGCCGGCACGCTTTCATACATGAGTCCGGAACAGGTCGCTGCCAGCGGTGTGGACCATCGCTCCGACATCTACTCGCTGGGTACTGTGATTTACGAATGTCTCGCAGGGGAACCACCATTCTCCGGTGAACTTCAATCGATCCTATATCGCATCGTTCATGAGATTCCTCAGCCACCGCGCTCGATGGGCGCGGACATCAACGAAGACCTGGAAGAAATCGTCCTGTCGTGTATTGCGAAGGACCCGGCCAAAAGACCTCAGCACGCGAGCGATGTGGCCGATTCTTTAAGGCGTTCCCAGGCTCGTTTGCACCAGAGCGACCTGGGCCGATCCGTCGTGCTTACGAAAACCTTAATTCTTCCTCGTGTTGCGCTGTCACCATTCATTGGTCGCGAAAAGGAACAAGTTGAGTTGCAGAAGCGACTGAATGCGGCCATCAGCGGCGAGTGCCAGTTTGTCGTTGTGTCCGGCGAGCCGGGCGTGGGAAAGACGCGACTACTCGATGAGATTGAAAACCTAGCGAAGGTCCGCAAACTACTTGTTTTACACGGCCGATCGATCGAGCAGGACGGCGCTTTTCCATATCAGGGCTTTTGCGAAGCGATTCAGGAATATTTCCGACAAAGGGATACATCGAGTTCTCCTGACGCCACAATGGAACTTTCTGACGTTGCTCCGGATCTCGTTTCCTTGTTCCCAATGCTGACGGAAATAAGCGAGATTCGCGCGTCGGCTACTGGCGATTCAAAGTTGTCACAGATTGCAGCCTCCCAAGGACCTGAGAACCGAACTCAGATTTTCGAACTGCTGGCACGAACTCTGACGCGTTTGGCGGCAGGGAAGCCACTCATTCTGTTTCTCGAAGATTTACATGCCGCCGAAATATCAATCGAAGCTCTCCAATATATTGTTCGTCGCTTAGGGCCGACGCCGACATTGATCGTCGGTACTTACCGGTCAAGCGAAGTTGATCGCTCCCATCCGCTGCTTCGTATGCTCGATACCTTCCGCGGCGACCGGCGTTTTACGGCAATTGCACTGGAGCCATTCTCCCCAAACGAACACAGACTATTTCTCGAAACACTTATCGGTGGGCCAAAGCTGTCAGACAGCCTCGTTGAGAAACTGTACGAAGGTACAGAAGGCAATCCGTTCTTCACGAAAGAACTGGTCCGATCTTTGCTCGACTCCGGCGGTATTTCGAAAGATCAAACTGGAGCATGGAGTCTTGGCGCAGCAACTGACCTCTCAACCGGTGAGTTGCCGGCGACCATCCAACAGGCAGTTGAACGACGCATTGAGGGTCTCCCCGAAGAATTGCGCGAAATTTTGTCAATCGCTTCTGTTGTGGGTAAGGCTTTTGATTTTCGCGATCTCGAAACTTTGGCCGGCACGAAGGATGTTGAAGACGCAATTGATCGTCTAATCGAAGAGGGTTTACTTGAAGAGGAACGTGAGTCGCGCGGTGATCGTCTGACTTTCTCGAGCCGCGTTGTTCGCGACGTGCTTTATGGCGCCCTCTCTCGCCGCAAGCGTAGATCGTTGCACCGAAAATACGCTGAAGAGATCGAGAAACGTCATGGCGGCCGGCTCGAACGAATTTATCCCCAACTGGTCCATCACTTCTCACAGGGTGATGTTCCCGACAAGACGGTCGAGTATGGATTACGGATGGCCAAGGCCGCGCTCGATGCCTTCAGTAGTGAAGAGGCAGCACGTGCTGTGCGAACAGCGCTCGAATTTCTCGACGAAGAATGGGAGGGAGATCCCGCAGTTGAAGGCGAAGCTCGCATGCTATTGGCTCAAGCGCACAGGATGTCTGGCGACGTCGATGCGGCATTAAAAGAGGCGGAAGCTGCCGGACGAATCTGGCAAGGCGAGGGACATAGCTCACGCGCTGTTGCATGCCTGTTGCTTGCCGCCGAAACTGCCTGGCAAGCACGAAAGGTCGAAGAGACAACACGGTTAGTGCCCCAGGTGATGGAAGCTGCGCGTGCTGCGAATGATAGCGAAAGCTTGAGGCACGTACTTTCGCTGGCGGCAACTCTCGCAAATCTACGTGGAGAATACGAAAAAGCGAACGACTACCTCGAGCAAGCTGCAGCGCTCGCTCCGGCGCCGAAGGAAACGGATCATCAGGAAGTAAAACCGAGAGGTGGTCGGCTTGTGGTTGCTATGGCAACACCGCTTGGCGACATCGATCCGGTAAACATGGAGCTTGTAGAGGAGCAGGAGATTCTCGCGAATGTATTTGAAACTCTTCTCGCAACTGATTTCGAAGGCAACCTTGTTCCTGCACTCTGCGAGAAATGGGAGGTTTCAGAAGATGGTACCTCTGTCTTTTTTAGTTTGCGAGAAAACGTCCGATTCCAGAATGACAAGCCGTTGACTGCTCAAACGGTAAAACACTCATTCGAAAGAAGTATTCGCGTAGCCCGCGCGTTGCCGCCCGGACTCACGGCGATCAGCGGCGCGACCGAATTCAAGAAAGAGGATGGTGGCGATTTATCCGGAGTCGTGGTCCATTCCGACTACAAACTAGAGATTAAACTGCTGGAGCCGCTGTCAATCTATCCAGCGCTATTGACAGACTACAAGACCGGCATCTCATTAGAACCAGAAGGTAAAGGCAAGGATACATTTCTAATCGGCACAGGTCCGTTTCGCCTGACGTCGTACAATCAAGATCGCATTTTACTTGAGCGCAACGAGCGATACTGGAGAGGATTCTCGACGCTGCTCGACGAAATTGAATTCCAGGCGGGCCTGAGCGCCTCGGAAATTGCCAACGGTTTACGATCCGGATCTATTGATCTCGCGCGTGACTTGTCGCCGCAGGATTTGGAAGAGTTTTTACGCGATGCGCGCTTTCGTGGTGGATTGGTCGAAACTCCACGCAAGAACACCTATTTTCTAATCTTCAACTCAACCAACGGATCCCTTGGACAACGCGCAGAGCTGCGGAAAGCGCTCTCCGGCGTCGTTCGTACACACGATCTCGTCTGGCAAACGCTGGGTCGGTTCGCGCAGCCTGCCGTCTGTCTGATTCCGCCCGGCATGCTCGGATACGATCCTGGTAGAAGACGCCAGACCATGACACGCGACGAAGCGCAAACGCTGTTGCGGTCAGCGGGGTTCACCGACCCAATTAACCTGAAGGCAGCGGTCCACCCGCTCTTCCTTGATCGATACAAGTCGCTGCTTACGACTTTACTTTCCATTTGGGCCGAGCTCGGCGTCCAGGTAGAAATTGCGACGCCTACAATGTCCTCGTACCTCGAGTCGTTCCAAAACAGCACCGGAATAGATGTCTTCATCGGCAGGTGGAATGCCGACTATGACGATCCCGACGACTTTACTTATGGACTATTCCATTCGCGTGTGGGGCTTTACCGGCCGTACATATCTTCCGCTGATGGAGACGCAACTCTCGATGAGGCGCGCACGGAAAGCCGTCCAAGCGTGCGTGCAACCTTGTATCGAAAGTATGAGAGCTTCCTGCAGGACTCAGGTATGGTCTTGCCGCTGTTTCATGACATCGATTACAGGCTCGCGAACGCGAAAGTAATCGGACTGATACTCCGCGGTAATGCGCCATACGTAAACTACGCAGACGTTGCGAAGCGTGAAACTGGAGCAACGGAAAAGGATGCGCAACGAACTGGCCGCGGCACGATTGAGGTACCCATCACCGGCACTCTACTTCACCTGGATCCGTCGCGTGCAGGTACCGTCGAGGATTCCGAAGTAATGCCGAACCTTTACGAAACGCTGACGCGTGACGTAGGCGGTGCACGGATCGTACCGTGGTTGGCAAGCGAGTTTTCGGCTGAACAAGGTGGCAAGCGGTACCGTTTTCGTCTCCGCGACGACGTACGTTTCCACGATGGACGAAAACTAACTCCCAGAGACGTTCGCTATTCATTTGAACGACTTCTTTTAAATCCCGAGAGTCTTGGCCGATTTTTCTATTCGCCGATTCGCGGCGCGACGGATCTAATTAATGGCCAGCAAACCGACCTGAAAGGGTTCCGCATACACTCGGCCGACGAGTTCACGATCGAACTCGAAGAGCCCGTGTCGTTCTTTCCAGCGCTCATCTCCTACCATGTGGCTGCCATTGTTCCTGAAGGCAGCGATAAATTTGGGGGTAGCTGGCAGGAGGGTAGCGTCGGCACTGGCGCATTTCGAGTTGTCAAATTTGACCCTGGTGTGCGCCTTGAGCTGGAGAGAAACAGAAACTACTGGCGACCAGGTCTTCCAGGTACCGAACGATTGAACTTTAGTTTTGGTGTAGCGCCCGCCGATATTCTTTCCCAGTTTCGTGCCGGTAGATTCTCGCTGGCTTCAGACTTGTTACCTAACGATGCAGAGGCATTGCGACGCGAGCCTGAGTTCGCATCCTGCTACCACGAGATCCCGAACCTCCTTACGTACTATGTCGCGTTCAATTGTCACCGTGGGCCGTTGAAGGACAAACGTCTCCGTCAGGCGCTGGTCGGATCCATCGATGTAGCAACCGTGGTTCGGCAGACGCTTGGGCGACTTGCCGTTCCAGCTCAGGGTCTCATTCCGCCAGGATTGCTGGGCCATGATTCTGATTACGTTCCGAGAACAGCATCTCCAACTCCCGCCATAACAACAGCGCGGGCTGAGCCTCTCGAGCTAACGGCATCTGTCAACCCGGTGTTCTTTGGAGAATACGCATCGCTGGCTCGTGAAATCGCACGTTCCGCCAAGGAGCAACAGATAGTAATCCGAACTGTAAATAAGACGATGGGTGAGTGGTTGGAGGCTGTGTCAACCGGCTCCGTTGACGTGGTGATGGGCCGCTGGGGCGCCGACTATCCCGACGCAGATACCTTCGCAAATATACTCGCTACAAAGGAGGGTCTGTTGGGTAAGATGTGCGGTTCAGCCGAAGTAGACAGGTTAATCGCACGCGGCAGATCAGAAACATCTCCGGCCGCGCGTCACGCAGTTTATCGACAGATTGAAGAGATCATCACACGCGATCGATTGTTGCTGCCTTTATTCCACGAACAAACATATCGTTTCGCTCGCCCAGAGGTTGAGGGCTTATCGTTGTCTTACGGTGCAATTGCTGTTGATTACTCCCAACTTCGCGTTCGCAGTTAAGAGGATCCACCGAATACACAGATTACAGGTTCTGTTCCATTCAGCCTTTATTATTCAAGCAAGCCCATACACCTAAAACTCTGTAATCGGTTGTAATCTCTTTAAGATCGGAGTTAACGCCATTCATGCAATGTCCGCGATGTAAGAGCGAACGCGTTCAGAGGGATTATGACGAGGCGTTTATGCTCGCGCGCATCATTGGTATGCATAAACTGCTTTGTAACAATTGCAGTTTGGTTTTCAGCGGCTTCGATCCTCTAGGTCGTTTGCGTCGTGGGCCGCCTGAAAAAGAAACATATATTCGTAACCGTCGTAGAACTCCTCGTTATCGCGTTCACCTGCCGACAGCAATTTCGTTAATTGAAGGAAAACCTCAGGCAGGCAAGGTGTCTTATTCGGAGCCTTCACGTGGGCATTGTGAGACCCTGAGCACCACCGGGATGGGCCTCTCGTTGGTTGGCGCGCGCTTTTCCGAGGAAGAGCTGACGCGTATAGGACGACTTCTCTTCATACGCGTCAATTTGCCGGAAGGCGCGATCGAGGCTGTAGTTTCTGTTGTTCAGGTCGCCCGCTCCGAAGCTGACTCAAAAAGGAAGTGGGTTCTCGGAGTGAGCACTAAACAGATTTCCGAAGCCGATCAAAAGCGGTTAACAGAATACCTCGACAAGCGTGCTCAAGAAGTCCCCGCAGTTGTATCCGATTTGTGAGTGGGGCCGGAAAGCGCAGTGCCGACCGCACTTTTGCTGGTTGACCGCCGCGCGCGATCCGAAAATGAAAAGTACCGTCGCTAGCTCTGCCGTGCGCGCCAACCGACTTCACAATTCTTAACAACTTTTTACGTGATCTTGACACCAACCACGTCGCGCAGGCGTTATTGTTCACTCATAGCAGCAGGGGAGCGTTAGCGACTGATGCAGCCATTTTAGATGAAGCGTTGGAGTTAGCGTATGGGTGCTGGCAGTATCGGTCGCTAACGCTCCCGTCGCTGTAATTGGGGTCAACATGAAATGAAGAGAAAGAAACTATTCGGCGGATACAATCGATTTCGGCTAATGCTGACCCTCTGGCTAGCCGTAGTTCTTCCGGCGGCGGCCCTTATATATGTCAACTTCAGCCAATTGCGAAGCTTCGAACGCGACAAGGTGTTGGAAGGGGCCATACATCGGGATTTTCAGGAGGCGCTGGGCATTTATGAGAAAAAGATTAATCAGAAGGCCTATGCATTAACCGAGGAAGTCCGGGATCGGTTTCCCAATCCGGATGCAAGCCAGACTGAAAAAGAAAAGAATCTCGATCTGATTCTTTCCCGGAACCCGTGGCTTGTTCACGTTTTTCTTTTCGACGAAAAAGGGATTGTATTTCGATCACAACCTTCGCAGATGAGTGATCCGAATGTAAGGGAGGAGCACGACAGGGAAATTGACAGTTATCGCGGCTGGTTCAAGATGGAAGGCAAATCGTATCTCGAACAAGTGCGAAAGAAGCCAAGATCAATTGCTTTCACTTCTGGTCAAATGAAACGTGGTTCGAGTGAAGACTACATGGCAACGGCGCTATTTCCCTTAACACAGGTCTCACCATCCAGGACGGTAATCGGAGGTGCTTCATTTGATCCCTGTTTTCTGCGCCAGACTTTCTTTCCGCAGGCGATCGAAGAATTGATGGCAGAGAAGCTGAGCGAGCAAGGCGGAAATCGTCTTGCACTGGCTGTGTTTCCTGTGGAAACAGAATCTGGATCGAACCTCAAACCCTACGCAGCTTCAACCGGTTGGGGGGATGGAAAAGCTGAGGTTAACAAGAAGTTCGAAAACGTTTTTGGCGGGCTCGCGCTGGGGATCAAATATCAAGGTACGAGTATCGAAGCCATAGGACGAACATGGGTCCGCCGCAGTTTCATGATTCTCGGGTTTCTTTCGGTAATGATCATCGGGGGGTTGGTTCTGACGAAACGTGTCGTCGGTAAGGAAATGGCACTCGCACGATTGAAATCCGATTTTGTTTCCAATGTATCGCACGAATTGCGCACACCGCTGGCCTTGATTCGGTTATACGCTGAAACTCTCGAGTTGGGCCGGATAAATACGGCTGAAAAGAAGGAGCAGTATTACCGGATCATCCGCAAGGAAAGCGAGCGGCTAACTGCGTTAATTAACAATATCCTTGACTTCTCTCGTATCGAAGCAGGTGCGAAGGAATACGATTTCCGTGAAACTGATATCGCTGAACTTGTGCACAACACACTCGAATCATATCGCTATCAAATCGAACAGCAGGGCTTTGCGTTCGAAGAGAGTATTGATTCGAACTTGCCACCCGTTCGCGTTGACCGCGAAGCCATCGCTCGAGCGCTCGTAAATCTGGTGAACAATGCTTTGAAGTATTCGTGCGATGACAAGTTTCTGGGAGTGAAGCTTTATAGAGAGAAGAGTCTTGTTAAATTAGAAGTAGCCGATCATGGTATCGGTATCGTCGGTAGAGATCAGTCGAAAATTTTTGAAAAGTTTTATCGTGCGGGTGATCCGCTGGTCCACAATACCAAAGGGAGCGGTCTGGGCCTGTCGCTGGTTCGCCATATCACACGAGCGCACGGTGGAGACATCGCAGTTGAAAGTACACCAGGGCGAGGCAGTAAGTTCATACTGTCGTTGCCACTCGCAACAACCGGCTCAACAAACTAGTACACCAACAGGGATGTGGTTCCAATGCAAAGAAGGTCAAAAGTTGCAGGGTCTTCGAACGGTAGGGCGTTGACTGCGCGCGCCGGTAACGGTCTCGCCAAGGAAGGAGACGCTAGAGTGGAAAATGAGGCCACAAAAAAGAAGATCCTGATTGTAGAGGATGAACCGGCCATGGTGGCGGGTCTCCGAGACAATTTCGAATACGAGGGTTACGAAGTAATTAGCGCATGTGACGGCGCAGCGGGGTTGGATCTCGCGCTGCAGAGTAATCCCGATCTTGTCGTACTCGACGTCATGATGCCGCGCCTGAGCGGCCTCGATGTATGCAGGCAGTTGAAAGCAAACCGTCCTGCCCTCCCAATTATCATGCTGACAGCACGCGGACAAGAGATCGACAAAGTAGTGGGGCTTGAGCTGGGGGCTGATGACTACGTTACGAAACCATTTTCCATCCGCGAGTTGATGGCCCGCGTAAAAGCGGTGCTGCGCCGTGCCTCACCGCAAACCGCAGCGATTGAGATCTACAGGTTTAGTGATGTCGAAGTGAACATCAGGAGCAATGAAGTGCGACGAGCGGGCGAGCCGCTTGAACTGTCGGCGAAAGAGTTTGCGCTGCTGGCGTACTTCGTGGCACATCCGGCGGAAACGCTCAGTCGGGATCGATTGTTGGATGCGGTTTGGGGGTACGAAAATTATCCAAGCACGCGCACTGTGGATACACATATCGTTCATCTGAGACAGAAGGTTGAACCCAATCCAGAAGAACCCAGATTCATTCTCACAGTGCATGGTAGTGGCTATAAATTTGTCGGGTGAGGCGGTAAGTTGTCATGAATAGTTCCGGACTTACTACTGCTGCAGCAACTCAGCGCGTCGTCCGCGTACGAGCAAAAGGTCCGACGCGTCGACACCACCTGGAAGCAAAACTTTCAGTGTTGCAGCAGGATTACGCCGATCTGCATACGGCGATCTTTGAAGCTGCGCAAGTACATCGCCGACTTTGTGCGCCGCGTCTTGTGAAGTACGGCGCTTTTGAAATTGCGAGCGAGATATTCGCGGTACGACATCTGCCTGGCGACTTTTTCACGATTGACGATACTGAGGATGGAGTCGTGATGGCCCTTGGCGACATTTGCGGCAAGGGCCTGGCAGCAGGTATGTGGACCACTCACCTGGTAGGTTTACTGCGTTTACATGGAAGCGTCGACACTGATCCGAAAGCGCTGGTGGCAGCGGTGAATCGCGACGTCTGTTTGATGTCAGCTATGTCGCCGCTGACCAGTTTGTTCGTGGCGAGACTCAGTCCTGAATCCGGTCGACTTGAATATTGCACCGCCGGCCATCCCCCCGCACTGTTGTTACGCGCTGATGGGTCCCTGGAGCGATTGTCAAAGGGTGGATTGCTACTCGGCGTAGTTCCAACTGCACCTTATGAAGCTGGAAGTATTCAGCTTGGTCCAGGCGATGTGTTACTCACCTATTCGGATGGAGTTCTTGAGTCGCTCAACAAAACTCAGGAAGAGTTTGGCGTCAAACGTCTTGAAGAGCAGTTTCGATCTCTTCAGTCATTTCCGGCGGAGACGATCCTGTTTTCAATTCTGGCTGGTGTTCAGGACTTTGCCGCCGCACAGCCAATCGTGGACGATATGTCTTTGGCCGTCGTTCGCCACAATGCGTAAGGTCGGGTCACCTCAATCCATAAAGCTATCCACTGAACCAAACAATTTTTTTTGACGATGAGGCTGTGACTTGAGAGTACGGGAAGGCGATTTGTATTAGTAGTAACAGTTTGGCAACACTTTGAGTGGAGCATGCCAAAGCAGATACCACCAAAGGAGCTTTAAGCGATAACAAGGAGGGGACAGAGATACAGGAGAAATCAAAGGTAAAGAAGACTCCAACCAGAGTGGCGATAGAGCAGAAAGTCGAGGCGCACGTCAGGGCGCACGTCAGGGTACGGGAAATTATGCAGGCTGGTCCGACCCCATCAAGATCTACTAGACGCTCTCGCGACGGTAGCTGCTCTCAAAAAGTTTGTGATTGCACATGACTCTCAAAACTGAGACACCAGAACACAATACCGTGCTGCGCGACCACGTGCTGTATTTATTGCGTGGTGGCGGCGCCTACATGTCACTGGACGATTTCGTAAACGACTTTCCCTTGGAGCTTTGTGGGCGGAGGATTGAAGGCGTTCAATACACGGCGTGGCAAGTGCTTGAACACATGCGCATCGCACAGTGGGATATTCTGGAATTCTCACGAGACGCGAACCATGCGTCTCCAGAATTTCCGGCAGGCTATTGGCCGAAGCACTCGGAAGCCGGTACTCCTGAACTTTGGCAGCAGACGATTGCAGGGTTTCGTGCAGACCTGAAGGCAATGGAGGAATTGGTTGCCGATTCTACGATTGATTTGTTTGCGACAATCTCACACGGTGAACGACAAACTATCTTGCGTGAAGCCCTGCTCATTGCCGATCATAATGCCTACCACCTTGGCGCCCTCGCCGTTTTGAAAAAACTTCTTATCGTCCCCTAAAGTTTAGTTTGGCGAGTGTGTTGGCCGAGCGTTGAATATTATTCAATGTAGTGCCTGGAGAGTTGCTGCGCTACGTCTGATGCATGGATGTGGAGCGGCGACAAACTAAAGTTTATCGGACTTTCAGCGGACTTTAGCCGGATTACTGCTCTCGCTCGCATCAGTGTTAAGCTGAGCAGGTCATGATTTTCGACACCTATTTTCGCGGATTCTCCTACGCCATGATTGCCATTGCGATGCTGGCGCTCATGATTGCCGGAGGCCTCAATGTATTGCTTGCGTCTCTGTTCCTCGGCTTCATGGTAGTGGCATGGATTTGCGAGGGTACTCGGTGGCAACTCTCTGAACGCCTCGGACTCTTCATCGTTCTGCTCTCAATTCCGCTCTTCTATCTTGATTGGCAGTATCAGAAATCGATTGGCGAGCCAGTCGAACGCCTCGGTGTTAACGCACTTGCTCACCTGATTATCTTTTTGTCTGCAGTGAAACTCCTGCAAGTAAAGAAGGATCGAGATTGGGTATTTCTCTATTTGATCTCGTTTTTCGAAATGCTTCTGGCTGCCGGCTTGAGTTTCAGCCCGATGTTCCTGGCCACGCTGACCCTCTATTTGCTCGCCGGGCTATCCGCCATTACCGCGTTTGAGATTCAAAAAGCTCGACGTACAACACCTCTCGCAGAAACTCGACTGCTTGTACCGCCTGACTCTCGCATGTTCATGAAGCGTGCCCGACTTCGTCTGCGACGACATACGGAAGGGACACGACTTCCCATCGTAGCGCTATTTTTGCTTGTACTAATCTTCGTTCTCGCTATGCCGCTGTTTTTGGTGGCTCCACGTTCCGGTGCTGCTTTAATGACGCGTAGCAGCGGAGGCTTGAATCATTTCATTGGATTCTCTGAGAACGTCACATTGGGAGAGATTGGCAACCTAAAACAGGACAATCAGGTTGTGATGCACATTCGCATCGAAGATGGTCAACCACAGCGCGAGCTTCGTTGGCGCGGTGTCGCGCTTGATGAGTTTACAGGACGGGGTTGGAAAAAATCTGTTGAGGCACGCCGTGGAGGCCAACAGTTATTAAACGAACGTGGGTTTTTTCCGATTGGCACTACTGAAGCGTTGCATCATTTGACCACGCAAACCATTTTCGTGGAACCAATTGAGTCGCCTGTACTATTCGCCGCCTCGCGGCCAGTTGCAATACAGGGCGACTTACCGTTCGTTCGCGTTGACAATGAAGGCGCTGTTCAGACGCGGCGGCATGAATTCGATCGACTGATTTACAAGGCAATCTCCGACACGACCGAGCCTGCTTTTGACGATTTGCAACACGACAGCGCGCCGTACACGAGCGCAGAGCTGTGATACCTGCAATTGCCTTCTAATCTCGATCAACGCATCCCCGCGTTAGCCAATGCAATGATCGTGAACGCGCACGCGCGCAATCGATACGACGAAGCCATAGCAATTCAGCAACAACTCCAGGACGATTACGGCTACACGCTACAGATGAAAGCGAGTGGCGCAGATCCACTGGCGGATTTCTTGTTCAACGTGAAGCAAGGTCATTGCGAATACTTTGCGAGCGCCATGGTTGTCTTATTACGTTCGCGCGGCATTGCTGCACGAATCGTAAACGGGTTCCTACCCGGTGAATTCAATGAGGCTGCAGGCGCCTATACCGTGCGCGAGAGCGATGCGCATTCCTGGGTTGAAGTTTATTTCCCGCAGACCCATGCCTGGATTACTTTCGATCCAACACCTGCTGCCGGTAGAACCGAACCATTGCGGTCGGGATTTGGAGCTAAGTTGGGGAAATATGCCGAGGCATTAGAGTTAATTTGGTTTCAATATGTTGTTGGCTACGATAAGCAGGAGCAACGATCGCTGGCAACCTCGCTGCATAATCACGTGTTTGATTATGGCCACATGCTGTCCCAGATGCTGGCTGACCTCAGGCGCAATCCTTTGCGGATTATTGTTATCGCGATTGTCGTTGGCGCAATGGCGGTCGTCATTTTAGTTTTTGTACTTCTTCGGCGCGCCAAAGCAGTCGGGTGGCGTCGAGCGCTGCTGAGGGCAACTTCGAAAAACGAAAAACGAATGACCTCGGGTATTATCTTCTACGAACGGCTGCTTGCGTTGTTGCATAAGCGCGGAATTGAACGCGACGTATCGCTAACGCCGCTTGAATTTGCGAGTACACTTTCCTCACCGGCAGTAACGCAAATAACCGAAGCCTACATTCGCGTTCGTTACGGTCGACAGGACCTGACCGCCAATGAGCTTCGACTACTCGATAAGATGCTGAGACAGTTTGAATCTGAGGTAAACGCATGAAATTTACAGTTGGACGTTCTCGCCAAGTCGCGCTTGGCGTGCTCGTTCTTTTGAGTGCTGGCGCGGCTTCGTTGTCTTCAGCCCAGACTCACGAACGTGATGAGAAGCAGCCAACAGTTCTCTGGAGAACAGGGAACTGGTTCTCCAGGATGCGCGTAGCGCTTATTACAATCTGAAAGCGAACGGCTTTGCGGAATTCCAGGCAACGGTACAACCGAACTGGTCAGTCATTGTTCAAGGTATCGACGCAAATCCGGAGGCAAAAAAATTGCTCAATGGCCTTTCGTTTTCGATGGTGTTGAAGGCAGACGGCACTTTCCAACTGGATCATCAAATACATGTGGCGGCGCCAAATGCGCAAGTCGCCGACGGCTACAAGCAGATCATTGATGGCATGGAGAAATTTGGTGATGGGTTCTTTTCGACGTGGAACATCTTCATGTTGACTAAACCGTTTCCGGAACCAAAATCCAACTACCAATTGCAGTCGACGGGCGAAACGTATTTGCTGACTTATAAGGACGGCCAGACGGACGTCAAGACCAACTTCAATAGAGACTTCAGCATTGCCAACTTGTCTGCTTTGACGTCCGATTTCGATAGTCTGGTCGAACCGCGCTTTACCAAAACACCAAACGGTTATGTCATCAGTGGATACTCAGGCCATTACACTCCTGCGAGCGGAGCCGGAAAAGTAGTTTTAGACGTTCAGATTGCTTATGTAGAAGTTGAAGGACTGCAACTACCTAAGCGAATTCATATGAAAAGCACTATCGACGGTAACCCGAACGTGATGGAGATCGAGCTTAGCAATTATCAGGTAAGAAAGAACAATTAATGAAAATTGGATTTATTAGTTTGGGCTGTCCAAAAAACCTCGTCGACAGCGAGGTGATGATGGGCCAGCTAAAGCATCATGGTCATGAAATTACGGCAGATGCTGACGATGCTGAGACAATTGTTGTAAACACTTGCGGCTTTATCGATTCAGCAAAGAAAGAGTCGATTGAAGCAATTCTCCAAGCTGCGAAACTAAAAAGCGATGGTACGGCTAAACGGCTGGTTGTTGCCGGCTGTTTGGTCGAAAGATATCGCGATGAATTACGGGCCGAGCTGCCCGAAGTGGATGCCTTCATCGGAACGAACCAAATTAACGACATCACTGCGGTATGTGACGAGAATGCGCGCACACGCTCGTTGCCGATCGTGACACTCGGAAATCAGAGCGCGACTTACCTCTACGACGAATCGACACCGCGTGTGCTCGCCACGCCAGCCCACTACGCATTCATAAAAATTGCTGAAGGATGTGATCGACCGTGTGCGTTCTGCTTCATTCCGCAAATGAGAGGTCATTTTCGCAGCCGCCGGTTTGGGTCCATTGTTGCCGAAGCTCATCAACTGGCGGAGGAAGGCGTCAAAGAGTTGGTTCTGGTGGCCCAGGATTCGTCACGCTACGGCGAGGATCTCGGTAAGCAGGATGCTCTTGCTGGTTTACTGCGCGAGTTGGCCCACATCGACGCAGTCGAATGGGTCCGCGTGATGTACACGTACCCCACCCATATCAGCGACTCATTTCTGGATGTTCTGGCCGAAGAGCCGAAAGCCGTGAAGTACCTCGACATGCCTTTGCAACATGCTTCACAAAACATTCTGCGCCTGATGAAGCGTGGAGGCAATCGTGAAAGTCTTGAGCGGCTGATTGGTCGCGTTCGTGAGCGCGTGCCGGGTATTGCGATTCGTACGACATTCATTACCGGTTTTCCCGGGGAGACGGAAGAAGACTTTGCGGAGTTGATGACGTTTGTTAGAAACATGGAATTCGACCGAGTGGGTGTCTTCACGTACTCGGATGAGGAAGGAACGCCGGCATTCGACCTAACCCAGAGAGTGTTGCATAAGACGGCCGTTCGCAGGCGGAACCAGTTGATGAAAGAGCAGGCGCGCATATCCAGACGGAGGAACAAAGCCCGTGTCGGCGAAACCGTGCGTGTGCTTTTTGAAGGAGAATCGCAGGAGAGCGAGTTGCTGTGGCAGGGCCGGATCGAAACTCAAGCTCCAGATATAGATGGCTGCGTGTTAATCAACGATTCGACTGACGGAGTGATGCACGTTCCTGGTGACTTTGTTAATGTTCTCATCACTGACGCACACGACTATGATTTAGTGGGCCAAATTGTTTGAAAATGGTACCGCAGGTGGCGACTCGTCTCCTCGCTGACCGCCAGGGTCGCGATGACAGCGTGAGGGAAAGGGCGAAGCAGCACCGCGGCCCCTCTGGAGGAATCTACTTGAGCTTCAAACGAGTGGCATATAGCAGATGATGGCTCGTCGGAACGAAGCGATCACCGCTCACTTCGAAAATGTTCAGTGCTGCTTCGCGAATGAACCGTGTTCGCAGCTAACCCAACCTGTCCTGACTGTGAGACTCTCTGAGTGGAAAATTTACCTTCCAGTGAACTGATGTGAGTTAGTTGACTTGCGAAATTTTGCCACCCGCACACTCGTTGGATTGCGCGCTCTTCGTGCCTGGTCCTGCGAAAATCCTGGGAGCACGTAGGAGTTGAACATACGATCAAAGAATCCAGCGACGAACTGACCTCTATTGATAATGCGGAACAAGCGAGGTTACGTTCAGCAGCGGACTATTTCGCTCTGTTTTTCGCGACGTGTTTGGTTGGCTATCTACCGCTGGCTCCAGGTACATGGGGCTCACTGGTTGGAGTGGCTGGTTTCGTTGCGCTTCGCAGTGTTTCGCTCGATCTGTTGAACCGGGTCGGTACAGCACGCCCCGTAAATTCTCTATATCCCCAACTAGTTTTTGTTGCACTCGAATTGCTGGTGATTTTGGTTGTTACACTTGGTGGTATTTGGGCGGCCACGCAAACGGAGCGACTGCTGCGAGTGAAGGATCCCGGCAAGGTTGTAATTGACGAAGTGGCCGGACAGTTAATAGCTCTACTTCCGTTATCAGCTGCTGTTGGTTGGCCCTGGCGCGTATGGGTAATTGTTTCATTTGTTTTGTTTCGCTTTTTTGACATCGTAAAGCCTTATCCGGCAAGGCGACTCGAAAGATTGCGCGGTGGACTTGGAATTATGTTGGACGACGTGGTCGCGGGTGCGTATTCGGCTGTGGTCTTATCGATGCTGATTATGCTTTTTGGATTTGTTGTTGTGTAAAGGGGAAACAATGGAACAGACCGAGCAGCGGAAACGCCAGGAGCGTCGCGAAATAAGCGAAAACGACGCAACCAGCAAAGAGACTTTGGAAGATATAGCTACGCACGAGAAACTATTTGAAGAAGAAGAGGACCAGTCGCCGCCACCTTTTCCCGATGGCAGCCCAGATCGCCAGGAAGAAATCGACAACACGGGACAAATGTAATAATTGGCGCCAGTGGTCTGCGCGGCTAACACGGATAAAAAATCATCCGTGTTTATCTGTGGGGATCTGTGACTGAATCCGCTGTATTCGTTTGCCGCCCAATCCACCCACGCCGCCAGAAGAAAATCATCATGCCGGTCGCGACGACCAGCATGATGAGCCATACAGCGTAGTATCCATACCGAGAATGAATCTCGGGCATATTGTCGAAGTTCATTCCATACACGCCGACGATGAAAGTCAGCGGCATCATTACCGCCGAGAAAATAGTTAAGACTTTCATTATTTCGTTAAGACGGTTTGAGACGACAGACAGATACGCCTCCAGCGATCCACTGATCAGATCTCGATAGCTCTCCGCCAGATCCACGACACGGACCAGGTGGTCGAAAATGTCTCGATAAAAAGGCAACACTGGACCAGAGATCAGCTGAAATTGTCCATGACTTATCCGATAGAGAACATCGAGTTGCTTTGATGAAATGCGCTTGAGCCGTAATAAGCTCCGCTTCAAACTAAGGATTCCTTCCAGAATTTTTTGGTTGGGCCGGCGCAGATTAAATATATCATCCTCCAATTTATTCATCCGTTCATCAAAGTCGTCCATCACTGGAAGGTAATCGTCGACAATGGTGTCGATGATCTGATGCAACAAGAAAGCCGCTCCGCGTTGGCACAGCACCGGGCTCGCGCGTATAGCCTGTTTCACCTGATCGATGCTATTGAAGCCTTCATGGTGATAAGTCACGACGTAGTTTCGACCGAGGTATCCGTCCAGTTCGATTGTGTTGAATCGCTCAGGACTTGCATCTCTGCGCACGGCGTGCACTATGAAGTAGAGATAATCTGGAAACTCTTCCGCTTTCGGATGATGTCGATTGGCGCGGCAATCTTCGACAGTTAACGGGTGGAACTTGAAGACATCGAGCAGGATTTGATCATCGTTTTCAGTTGGTGCTTCGAAATCGACCCAGAACGTTATCTTTTCGTCGTTCAACAACTCCGGAATCTGATTGACGGTAAAGCCTTCTTCCACTTTGTCGTTGCCTTCGCGATGTACGAAAATTTCCATGCGACTCTCCTGTCTTTGCCTCGACCGGATTTCCGCTGACTGTTACCATACCGACCTTTTAGAGGCAAGCACTTCAAGCAAAATGTCTATGACAATAAAAATATTTGTGGCGGACGACGTGAGTGAATCGGGAATTGGACCGTTGCGAAAAGCCGGATTCGACGTCGAGAAACGGACCGGTTTGCCGCGCGCGCAACTTGCCGCCGCAATAGCCGATTGTGATGGTCTAATTGTCCGCAGCGAAACCAGGGTGACGTCAGAACTACTGGATGCGGCGCCAAAACTGAGAGTTATCGGTCGCGCCGGCGTCGGCGTTGACAATATCGACGTCGCTGCCGCTACTATCCGCGGCGTCGTCGTGATGAATGCGCCGGATGGAAATACGATCACCACTGCCGAACACACGATCGCGCTGCTTGTGTCTCTGGCCCGGTCCATACCGCAGGCAAACAGCAGTCTAAAGGATGGGCTCTGGGAACGTAAAAAATTTGTTGGAGTGGAACTGCAGGGAAAGACACTTGGAATAATCGGACTCGGACGCATCGGGCGAGTGGTCGCATCGCGTGCACGAGCGCTGGGCATGTTTATCGTTGCTTACGACCCGTTTGTAGCGGCAGAACAGGCGCACGATCTTGAAATCGAACTGGCGCCAATGGACGAAGTTTATGCTCGAGCTGATTTTCTGACCGTTCACACACCACTAACTCCCGAAACTCGCGGCATGATCGGACGCGATGTGTTTTCGAAAATGAAGAACGGCGCCCGAATCATCAATTGCGCACGAGGCGGATTGATTGACGAAGAGGCGCTGTACGAAGCGATCACTAGCGGTTCGATCGCTGGCGCGGCGCTCGATGTATTCGTTCAGGAACCGCCTCCTGCCGGCTCTCCTTTGATCAATTTGGACCAGGTGATCGTGACACCGCACCTGGGCGCCTCAACTATGGAAGCGCAGGAGGGGGTAGCATTTACGGTCGCGGAGCAAATGCGCGACTTCCTGATCAATGGAACCCTAAAGGGTGCTGTAAATGTACCGGCGCTTGGTACGAAGGAGTTGAAGATTCTCCAACCGTATCTTTCGTTGGCGGAGAGCCTGGGGCGGTTTCAAGCGCAGTTGGTCGAACGGCGTGTCGACGAAGTACAGATCGAATATGCCGGTGAGATTGTCGACATTGATGCGGCTCCGGTGACACGTGCATTCCTCAGCGGCTTGTTACGTGACGTCAGTGCGCGCGTCAACGTCGTAAATGCATTTGTCATTGCGGAAGAGCGTGGGATAAAAGTAAGCACTACTTATGTGCGAGCAGGCGGCGACGCTCCAGGGATCCGTACACATATTGTTTCAGGCAACTCTGAACACGTAGTGGCGGGGAACATTTTTGCGTACGGCGGACATCCGGCAGAGGGACGAATAACAGAGATAGACGGTTTTCACCTTGAAGCGATTCCGCATGGTCATATGCTGGTAATGCATAACCGCGACGTGCCGGGTGTGATTGGAAGTGTGGGCACCATACTGGGTAGAGCGGGAGTGAACATCGGAAGTTTCAATCTTGGCCGTCGCGAACGGGGTGGGGAAGCAGTAGCTGTGATTGAGATAGATGCACCACTTGAGAAAAAAGTGATCGATGAGTTACGTGCGTTGGAACAGGTATTGTCAGCCACCCAGATCGAGTTGTAGCGATCAATGTCCATCACCATCCAGCATTCACCTGAGCCACTCAATTCACAAAAATTGAACAGTCAAGGATTTAAGTGCTAGTGAAAACTGCAAAGGCTTTAGTGAGCGGGCTCGCGCTGCGCTTGACCCCTTCCTGACTGTAAATTTTTGTAAAATGAGTTGTCTTCAGGAAGGTGGATGCTAGTGAAGCTTGCAAAGGCAGACTAGTGGATTGGAAGCTTGGCGCGTCGCCCAAATGTATTGTCACCACCCAGCATTCACCGGAAGCACTCAATTCTCATAAATATTCACCTGAACCACTTCACTCCCATAAATTCAACAGTCAGGAATTGAAGTGCTAGTGAAAACTGCAAAGGCTTCAGGGAAGCTTGGGCGGGGTCACACTGCGCTCGACCCCTTCCTGACTGTAAATTTTTGCCAAATGAGTAATCCCCAGGAATAGGTTGGGGCTTCTAATCAAAGAAACTATGCAAGCAAAGCATGGGTGATGTTTATCCACTCATTTACTGTGAGGGTTTCGGCACGGCGGCTAACCTCAACGCCCGCTTTGCATAGCACGATACTCGCGCCACCGTTCCGTTTCAGAACTCCCTGCAATGCTCCTGAAGCGTTTCGAAAATTGTTTACAATCGTTTTTCGCTTTTGAGCAAATCCGGCACTAACAACAGACCACAACAACGCTTCGTGCCTGGCCTCGACTAAAGCTGCCGGCCTGAATGACAAGCGTATAACAGTACTCCACACCTTAGGGGGCGGGGTGAAAGAGCCAGGCGCGACGTCGAATAGCTTGTCGATCTTACTGTACACCTCGAGCAGAACTGAAAAATAACCACGATCGCTGGAGCCGGGCGGTGCAATCATCCGCTCAACGACCTCGCGCTGCAGCATTACCACCATCTCGCTCACACACCGTCGTTGCGAAATCAGTTGCTGAACAATTGCAGTTGAGATGTTGTAGGGAAGATTCGCGATGAGTCTAGCGTTCTGCGCAGGTTTCATCGCTTCGCAGAAGTTTATGGTGAGGGCATCACCTTCGATCAGCTTGAAATTATCGCGATCGCCAAACTCCTTTTTTAAAGGCAATACCAGGTTCCGGTCAAACTCAATCGCTATCAATCGCGCGACTCGATGCAGCAGAACTCGCGTGAGTGCTCCAGTTCCCGGTCCTATTTCGACGACAGTCTCGTTCTGCTTAGGAGCAAATGCCTGAATGATACGGTCGACAACACGTGGATCCGCCAAAAAGTGCTGTCCAAATCGCTTTGAGGGTTGATGCGGTGGCAGTACATTCATCTTTGCTCCGCGGGATAACCCGATATCTCAACATCGTCTCCGCGTCGCTGGATAGATAGCTGCTCGAGCGACAAAGCATCGGCCATTGTAGCCGCTCCTCGACCTGTGATCGCACTTGGCGCTTCACGTCCGCCGATAATCTTCGGAGCCACGAAAAACGTCACCTTGTTCACAAGACGGGCGTCAATGAAGCTGGCTGCAACGTCTGCACCTCCTTCTATCAATAAGCTCTGGTACGAACGTCCAGCGAGTTCCTCGAGAATGTTGATTGGATCGCGTGAGTTGATAGACAAAACTTCGATCCCACAATCAGTGAGCGCGCGTGCTTTCCGCGGGTCGACACCGTTCCCGGTAAAGACAATCACAGGCGCCTCATTTGTGGTCTTAGCGAGTTGCGAATTCGCACTTAATTCCAGCCGATCATCAAGCACAATCCGCAGTAGTGGACGCCTCCGGGGCAACCCGGATCGATCCGTCAAGAGCGGGTCGTCAAGAGTTGCGGTTCGAGATCCTACTACGATAGCGTCATACTCGTGGCGCAACTCATGAACCCGGGCGCGCGCCTCCGTACCAGTTATCCATCGCGAATCGCCGCTGCGCGTGGCAATTTTTCCGTCCAACGACACCGACAGTTTCAAATGCGCAAACGGGAGGCGATGCTTCATGTAATGCAGGTATTTCTCATTCAGCACGGCTGCCCCGAGAGCAAGCACACCGGTCACGACCTCGACTCCCGCCGCACGCAGGTGCGCGAATCCTTTGCCCGAAACTTCCGGATTGCTGTCTTCAATCGGCGCGACAACTCGTTTGATTCCAGCGGCAATAAGTGCGTCGGTACACGGTGACGTCCGGCCATAATGTGCATGTGGTTCCAGCGTTACGTACGCAGTGCCGCCGCGCGCCCGGAGGCCAGCTTGCTCAAGCGCGACAGTCTCCGCATGTTTGACTGACTCGTAAAGATAAAAACCTTCGCCAACAACATGACCAGATGCGTCTACGATAACGCACCCGACGAGCGGGCCTGGACTCACGCGGCCAATGCCTCTGGCTGCCAGTTCGAGCGCACGCTGCAGGAGCTGATGGTCCATTTCAGCAGTCTGGGCCACTGCCCCAGTCAATGTGATGGTTCGGTCCATGAGATTACGAGAAGAGACCCTCTACATATTGATGAGCGTCAAAGACGACGAGGTCGTCAACCTTTTCACCGATACCGGCATATCGAATCGGCAAATTCAACTCTTTTGCTATGGCGACTGCGATTCCGCCTTTTGCAGTTCCGTCCAGCTTCGTCAAGACGATTCCGGTCACTCCCGCTGTTTTAAGAAACTGACGCGCCTGTTCGAGGCCATTTTGGCCAGTAACTGCGTCGACCACCAACAGCGTTTCATGTGGTGCGCCTTCAACTTCTCTCGCGGCAACACGTTTCATCTTTTCCAGTTCAGCCATCAGGTTTGACTTGGTATGCAAACGACCAGCGGTATCGACGATCAGCACTTCGGACCCTCGTGCTTTCGCCGCTTTCAATGAATCGAAAAGCACGGCCGCGGGATCTGTTCCCTGCTTCTGTTGAATCAGAGGGACACCGGTACGTTCCGCCCAGATTGCGAGCTGTTCGGAGGCCGCAGCGCGGAAAGTGTCAGCTGCACAAATGAGAACGTCGTTACCTTCAGCTTTTATTCGCTGGGCCAACTTACCAATTGTCGTTGTTTTACCCACCCCGTTCACACCAACAATCATCATGACGTATGGTGATACGTTGTCAGCAACAGTCAATTCCGAAGCGACACCTTGATTTTCGGAGGCTTGGAGGATTTTTAAAAGTTCGTCTTTGATCGCCTGCTTTAACGCTTCCAGATCATTTATCTGTTTCCGCGCAATGCCGCGCCTGACGGTTTCCAAAATTTCCAGCGTAGTGGGAACACCGATGTCGGCGGCGATCAATGCCTCCTCAAGTTGATCTAACAGCTCATCATCGATCTGCTTGCGACCGGCAAATACTGTATCGATCTTCTCCGACAAAGACTCCCGCGTAGCCGCAACCGCTCGCCGGAACCGCGCGGAAAACTCCTGCTCGAGTGCTGCTTGCTGGGCTTGTAATTCCTCGATCGAAAGATTCAGCCCCAGAACTGACGTCGCGAATGGAGAACGCGACGGTACGGGTCGCTGCACCGGTCGATCGGTTTCGTCAGACTGCGCTGGACGAGCAACTGGAGCGGAGTCAATTTTTGCTGGAACTGGAGTCGGCGCGGAACCTGTAGCCGCCGGTATTAGTATCTCTGCCGCTGAAGGTGGCTGGGTGCGGCCACTCGCCTGTTCTTCTTGTTGCTCCTCCTCCGCTTCATTGCGAACTGTTCTTTCAGCTTTCGCATCCGTCAGCCCCAGGCTGACAAACTGATCCCTGCTCTTGCGTCTCCAAAATAATCCCATAACAGTGGTGTATTAGTGCTTGCTCCGGATGAATTAGAAGTTAGTGATTATAAGCACAACAGCCACATCCTCACAAAAAGGATGTGGCTGAAAAGTGCTGTTTGGTTCGACGCTAGTTTAAAGTACGATAGGCGTGTTCGCCAGCGCCTCACCAACAACACCTGTAGGCGGTTGCACAGGTGCAGGTTTTTTTAGGCGGACTGAGCCGGGTCGGATCTGACCCTCATTGCAAGCCGCGACAAACGCCTCCACCACCCGCGGATCGTAGCGCGTTCCGACAAAGCTTTCGATCCTCACAAGCGCGTCTTCAAACTTCATGGCTTTCTGATAAGGGCGCTCAGTGGTCATGGCGTCGAAGGTATCCGCTACAGCCACGATCTTGCCCATCAACGGGATTTCTTCGCTCTTCAGTCCCTGAGGGTAGCCTCTGCCATCAACCATCTCATGATGCATGTACATCCCCGGCAAGAACTCTTTCATAGCGGGAATTTGCGACATGATCTTGAAACCTTTCTGCGGGTGCTTCTTCATGATCTCGTACTCTTCGTCGGTCAGAGCAGAAGGCTTTTTTAAAATGTTATCGTCAATTCCTATTTTGCCCACGTCGTGCAGCAGTGCACTGATTCTTATCTTCTCAACCTCATCATCAGTTAAGTTGAGCCGCTGTGCAATGGCAACTGAAAAGCGTGAGACACGTTCTGAGTGTCCACGTGTATATGGGTCCTTTCCATCAATTGCGGCGGCCAGCGCCTTTACGGTTCCAATAAATAACTCGCGATTTTCCTGTGCGGAACGTTGCAGATCACTGATGAACTTCTCAATCTGATCGGTCATTAGGTTGAAGGAATTACCCAGATCGCCCAACTCCGTTCTACTTGTCACCTCGATGCGTTGCGAAAAATCGCCGGACGCAATTCGGTGCGCACCGCTTGCCAGCGCCTGAACCGGTTCCGACAGCTTCTTCGCAAAAAACACACCCGTGATTATCGTTAGCAATGCTGCGACCAGGCTGATCCACAGAGTCTGCCATCGCATTTCTGCTACGGATGCGAGAGCAGCAGCCTCGTCTTGTATTGCTATTACACCCAGCCGCGAGTTCTTATCAAGCTCTGCCGTAGCATATGAACCCAACATAGCGACCGTGCGTCCGCCGCGATTAACCGAAAACGGCGCAAGCGCAGACTGAACTTTTGAGCCTGACTCCTGCCAGTCCTGCACAACCTTCAAATCTGTCATGGGCTTTTCAGAAAATGCGACGCTCGCTTCCGGGTGTGCCACAGCACGACCGTTTTGATCGACCACGAACACTACAGGCAAGCCTGCGTCGAGGAGTTCACGTTCACTTTTAGACGTGGGTTGTTGAACGGCATGAAAAACTTCCTGAAACGAAACGATAGCAACGACCGCCGCAACTACATCGTGGCTGTTATTTCCTCCAAGCACGGGGGCAGCAATCGTCAAAGCCATTTCCTGACCGGAGCGGATGATCTGGGGGCGACTCACCACCAGCCCGCGACCACTCATGCGCGCGAGAACTTCGCTGACGCGCTGGTCAACTTCTTCCAGTTTGATGACGTCAGGTTGGAACGCCCGGTGTAAGCCCCCATCGACAGGCCAAAGTGCGAGGGCAATCAGATTCGGGTCTTCCTGCAGCGATTTTTGCAAACGACTGTCATAACCTTCGTCGTTGAGCGCTTGAATGCCTCCGGAGATTTCAAAGGCCCGTGCCAGCCCTGTTACGACATCGCGATAGCGTTGGCCATAGAGCTCAATCTGTCGTGCTTTGTCCTGCACCAATTGCGCCTGGTAGCGACCTTCGACAGACCGCAGTTCTTCGGCGCTTCGTCCTGAGAGCAGGACGCCCGCAAAGGCCAGGGGCAGGAGTCCGACGAGGAGAAGTACCCCGAGGACGATGTAGAGGAGGCGAATTCGGCCGATATTTTGGAGCATGCTTGGCGTTGGAAGGCTGTTTAGAGGTGACCGGCGGGTCAAACGCCGAAGAGGCGTATTACCACCATTATTGTCGACGCAGGACGACACTGTCAACGACTTTGCAAATCGTTGAACAAATCGTGTTTAGACTGAGCGGGACTCGGGCCCATGCGCTGGCGCTCTCTGCTCGAAAAGGCTACGCTTTGTTAGACTTCTTTCGTGGAGACCGCGTCTAAATGTTTGAGCGGTAAGCCGTCGTCCACCGGCGAGACCAGGTCGGGTTAACTCGAGAATGGAAACGTTAATAACCGACGAGCACATTGTAGAGCGAGCTCTTACCGGAGATCCTGAGGCTTTCGGCGAAATAGTGCGGCGCTGGGAGCGTCGGATTTTCACGCTTGCGTACGGAATTTTGGGACGAGAGGAAGACGCCCGAGATGCAACTCAAGAGACGTTTCTCTCGGCTTTCCGCAACCTGGCGGGATTTCGTGGCGAAGCAAAGGTATCGTCCTGGCTTCATCGAATCGCCGTTAATCAGTGTATAAGCAGACAGCGTCGTAACAAGGTGAGGAATGAGGCGGCGCTGGACGAAGAGCAGGAAGAAAGGGCCGGTAACTTTGCTGCTCCTCTGAGCTATTCCCCGGCTGTAACAGTTGAGAGCACGCAGGCATCGGAGGCCGTGCGGCGAGCCGTGAACGCGTTACCACTGGACTTGCGACAAGTGATCGTAATGAAGGAATTTCAAGAGCTGACGTTTCGTGAGATTGCAGAGGTACTGGATCTACCGTTGAGCACCGTGAAGAGTCGATTGTATACGGCGTTGAAACAACTGGAAATAAGGTTGCAAAGATTCGCGTGACAGGAACGTGGAAAGGAAGATGATGCACGACTTGGCCAATCCGACTTGTGAGCGCACCGAGGACCTGCTTGCCTTTCTTTACGGAGAAGCAAGTACAGCTGACGCGAAGGATTTCGAACGTCACAGTCAATTGTGTGATTTTTGTAAAGCTGAATTGGCTTCGTTTGGAAACATTCGTGAATCGATTCAGGAGTGGAAACATGAGATCGTAACTGCAACAAGCCCGACAGCAGCGCTGGTCACTCAGCCGCGCCGCAACCGCTCAGCTACTGCAGCAATCAGAGAGTTTTTCTCTCTTGCGCCGTTCTGGATGAAGGGTGCAGTCGGTTTGGCCACTGTGTTGTTTTGCTTATTTGCGGTTCTTGCCGTCGGAAGGCTCCGCACCCGGCAATCGCCAACTGTTCAATTTGCCAAGTCGGAATCGATCTATTCAGAACAGCAGTTGCGCAACGCAGTTCAGAAAGCGCTGGAGGAACAGGCAGCGAATCTTCCTCGTTCAGGGAAACCGGCGTTACCTCCGCAGCAGGTAATCAGACGTCGGCCAAACAGACAATCAACACCGAGTCAGATCGCAAACGCGCGCCGGCCTCTCACAAAGAACGAGCGCGAAGAGTTAGCAGGTGATCTTAGATTGGTAGTGTCTGAGGATGACGACGGTCTGGGTTTAGTCAACGATCGCCTTAACAAATAGAAGTATTCATAGAGGCACATGATGAACAACCGGATTCAGAGATTACTAGGTCTCGCACTTTTACTGGGTGTTGCTGGCATGGTGATGGCCCAAGGTCCGTTGACGGATTCTCCTCCGCCTCAAGATCCGATCGCGCAGCTCAATTTGACACCTGAACAACGGCAGAAGATTCGTTCAATCAGGGAAGAATCCTGATCCGAGCAAGTCGAAAGATGAAATCCTGGGTAGTCTTAACTACGCCATCGGGCTTTTCTTGCAGAAATCTCAGCCAAGCGAAGCTGCCACCTATTTCATC
>JBHEMC010000040.1:0-37944 GCA_046262775.1 Pyrinomonadaceae bacterium
CAAATACGGTGCACGATAGCCCGCACGAACCTGTTTGACAAAAAAATCGAGGGGCATGACGGCCATGGCTTCGGGGTCGGGAAAGGCGCGCCGTCCATCATTGGTTTCAAGACCGAGGTTATTAACAAGGCCTGTTACCATTTTTTCAGTGAGAGCCCAGGAGCAGTTGGTCGTGCAAATCATTTTCACAAGATCTTCGAATACAGTGGGTGAACGCAATAGCCGGCCTGCACCTTGCAGCGCAATCCAACGAAACTCAGGATCCATGTCCGTAGACTTGTAGAACTCATCCAGATTGTCGTCTAAACGCAAGATATGTCGTACATCCCGCGTGACCTTGGCGAGGCGGCGTTTGGTCAAGTCGCGTTCTGATGTAATGCGAATGAACCGTTTGCTGGCGGAAATCCTAATCGTCTGTGGCGTCCCGCTGTCGAAGCTAATAATTCGGGTCAGAGTCCAATTGGCGCGGTCTAGTTCGAACGGCAAAAGGTTATACCAGCCATGACTGATTACGGTTCTCTTGAAGCTGAATTGTTCAGGAGTCTGAATTTTTATTTCCATAACGGATGTTTGTTTGTTGGTCTTGACCAAATCGTAAAACCCAGCAACTCAATGTACGTCGTTTAGGGCAAAACAGGCTCAAAAATTGTCGAGGACTTGGCTTGTATTGTTCGGGTTCGGTCAAGCTGAATCTTGACAGTTTTCTCTCTGCAGCACTAAACTGGGACCACTTGAAACAACAGTGTGTGGAAGGCTGTACTTCCTTCTCCCAACTACTAGGGATGAGGGAAGAGAGGAGTCAAACACTAGATTCCCTACAGTAATTCGGTGAACGTACGCACCGCTTCCGAAGACAAGTAAGCCGGAGCTTTCCGGCGCCGTCCGTCGCCCCACAGGGCAGTTAGCAGGGCAGCCCGTGGGGCGATGCCGTGTTTATACCTTGCGTCGCTAAATTCCCCCCAGATTACCCGTAAAGTAAGTTATTGTGGTTTTCTGCACTACCTCACCCAAATCGGATTCGAGATGATCCAGGGCTGATTGGCCAGTCTGCCGCCTAATTGCGGCAGATAGACTTCGACGCGGTAAACACCACGGGCTGAGACCGGAAATTCCTTAAAAGTGACGGCACTCTCGTCCGCAAATACTGCTCCATCCTTGAATAAAATGACGTGGCTCGAAACCGGAACTTCTACCTTAAGGGTAGTGTGCGGCTGAAGCTCTATTTCGTCTCCCTGGATTTTATTATCTCCGCTGAAACTGAAGCCCGACGTGTCGCCAAAAATATCGAACCCTATGAAGCAGTGTCCAGCCTTGAGCGCATTGATCAGGCTGCCGGCATCAAACCGCTTTTCCGCTGGAACCAGCGTGTGCAGCCGCACAATATGAAAGCTTGTGTGATAAGGGTCGAGATCAATTCCCGCCAGCGTTTTTCCAGTCCGGTCGCGAAGACTGAAGCCCACGTTGGCGTGTGCATCATTGCCGGCTGTGGCGGTTAATCTATGATTTTCTAATAGCTGGTCCCACTTCTTCAGGTTCTCAGCTGGCCGTTCGTAAAGAGTTGCGAAGAGCAGATCGGGGTAACGGCGATGCGACCACAACACATCGAAAAACGCGACGAACGGATTGACGCGGCGAGCGTTCGTAAAGACGTTGTAAATCTCAATTGCTGAATAGTCAGTTGCTCGATCCTTTTGCCAATTTTTCCACTCCTCCGGGTAAGCGACTACAGAAAGCGCCCCTTCCGTTTTTGCCTTTGCTGCAATTTCCGAGCTGGCTGATTTATCTGCCGTAACGAGAGAACCGTCACCGGGAATGATGAGCAGACGGTTACCGCCCGCCGTACTCACCTCATTGCCATTCAGAAAGAGCACTCCTCCGTGAACACCCCGCAGTGTCATGTCAGCAGTGTCGAAATCCTTCTCTACATGCTCGGTCATAATCACGAACTGCAGCTGATTCGATTGGGCAGCGGCTATGATTTCCGAGAAAGATCCAACACTGTGACCACCCAAAAAAGAATGAACGTGAGCGACACCTTTGTATTCGATATATGGACCTTTTGCGTTGATTGCTTTCCGCTCAGCGTTGACCCGATCTACGACAGCGCTGAGCCGGCCCAGCTTGTATCGTCTGTACGCAAACGGGATCTGCGACATTGCGACGACAAAAAGCAATATCAGAAAGAGCTTCCGGTTTTTCATCGACCTGCGTTCAAGGAAGGGCACTTGTGGAGCCTTAGCTTACAAAATCGACTGACGCGATCTGTTCGCTGATTGTTTTACCAAAGCTTGCAGCTTTCACGTGTTCGGGATGGTCGCTATACGCCGCAAGGGCCGCGTGATCCTCAAACAAGGCGACCAGGCCCAGGTCGTACGACCTGGGTAAGTGCAAAATATCGAAGCCCACCATGAGACTTTGCACTTGAGGAATTATGTTCTTGAGATTTCGGAGCCGGTCGATATGATCCGCTCGCATCTCGTCAGTCGTGTCAGCCAGATATTTCCAAATGACTATATGAGTCAGCATTGGTTTGTTTAACCTTCGTGTCGAGCACTCTTCAGTGCACGGATGAAATCGCTAATCGCATCTCCCGACCATTGGAGCCTTTTGGTCTTCCAGATGATGTGTGGTCGTGTTTGTGTTCCGCGTATCGCTTTAACGATGACAAACAGCTCGCCGTAGGGATAAGTGGTATTCAAGATCCTGCGATATTCGATTACGTTGAAGAACACCACAAAATCGGCGTCCTCGAGGATATGTGCTGCGCTTAGACTGCCATACTTTCTGATGTAATTGTTTAGCTTCTTCGCCATTACGCCGTAAGACGTCTGATACCGTCGCGCCGGTTGGGGATCGGCTTTGAGTACAAACTCAATGATGGCTTGGTCACTGTCGCTAACATCTACAATAGACGACCGGTAGACCAGCAACAGTGCACTGCGCTTGTTGACGATTTCTGCAAGCGACCCCCGATCGTCAGCATCGCCCTTGGCTTGGCCCCTTACGGTTAAACTAGATGAAACACTGACGCTCGTCAGGAAAACAACCAGCAGAAAATGTTTGGGCAGACTCTGAAGTGTCATAACCAGCACTTCTGTGAAACGGACAAAATTCAGGACGGAGTTTTCCGAATACCCAAAGGTTCATAAGTTTACCGATCTGTACACCGACTTGTCTCTGGTAAATATGTCTCGACCGGTGCTGCAAACAATGTATCAAATGAACCACGGCATTTGACGCAAACGCACACCACGTCTTGAAGCATGACCCCATCAGAGAAGAACATTCGGAGAGCCCAAAATATAAATTCGGTGACGGAGTGTCAGCGAACGCCTAGCGCTGGATCACGATTGGCAATTCGACGACGCTTGCCTGGGCCGGTGAATGATAGATGCGCTGTGTCGCCTTCCGATAGTCTTCTGGCTTAGCCCAGAAAATACTTTGCACAAACGTCTGGGGATTGCGATCGTACAGTGGGAACCAACTCGATTGAATTTGAACCATGATCCGGTGCCCCGGTAAGAACACATGATTTGCATTCGGTAAAGCGAACTGGTAACGCAACGGCGCATTGGAAGCCAGTGGCTTGGGAGTTTCCAGGCTTTCCCGATAACGACCCCGAAAGATATCTCCTGACACCATCAATTGGTACCCACCCATCTCGGGTTGTCCCGCAACTTCATCCGGATAGACGTCAATCAACTTTACAACCCAATCGGAATCGGTCCCGCTGGTCGACGCTATGAGCTTCGCGATAGGTTCACCACTTATTTTGAGTGGCTCTTTCAGGGCTCTTGATTCAAAAGTTAAAACATCGGCCCGACCTGATTGCTCTCGCTGATCGTCTACAAGCCACTGCCTCCATGTACCGTCTGCGGCGTCAGTCGGGCGGATTGGTCGCGCTCGAAAGGGGACCGGCTTCGACGGATCAGAAACGTATTCATCAAACACAGCGTCACTTTGTTTTGGCGCATCAAAGCTGACATTCAACCCGGCTGTTAGATACAGGGGAGTGTCCCTTATTTGACACCCAGTTTCACAACCGCTGGGCCATGCCGACAACCGGCGCCACATGTTTGTGCCTGTTTCAAATGCTGAGACGGGAGCAACGTCCAGCGGCGGTGCGTCGTCTTTCAGATAGTGATCAAGAAACGGCTTGAGAATGTGTTGGCGAAAATATAGCGAAGTATCGCTATTGAATTTTATTCTTCCCAGCGAGTCGCCCTCACGGATTTCCTGACCGTGATGCCATGGCCCAAGCACAAGGAATACTTTATCGTTGTTTGTATCCTTTGGTTCGATCGCTTTGTATACAGCGGGCGCGCCATAGATGTCTTCCTGATCCCAAAGACTATGCACCAGCATCACGGGTACCTTTAGCGGCTGCGCCGCCAGGATCTTGTCGACAGCTTGCTCGCGCCAGAATGTATCGTATGTCGGATGCTCCAGAATTTTGCGCCAGAAGCCTACCTGCTCAAGACCGCGTCGTTTTCCGAGTTCGCCCGCCGACACCGCTTGCATGTACGTATCGTAATCGTCGAAATGGCTGGTCCACCATATCGCCTCGTTAGTCCTTGTCGCTTCCTGATCGTAAATGTAAGGCATGTTCTGCTGACGGAACGCGCCGTAATGAAACCAATCATCTCCCATCCAACCATCAACCATTGGATTCATAGGCACCGAAACTTTCAGCGCCGGATGTGGATTAACCAGCGCCATTAGAGGAAGGAAACCGTCGTACGAAATTCCGAGTATTCCCACGCGACCATTGGTTTCGGGGATATTCTTGATTAGCCAGTCGATGGTGTCGTAAGTATCAGTGGCATGGTCTACGCTCGTGGGATTAAGGGTTCCACGAAGAGGACGGTTCATCACGTAATCGCCCTCAGAGCCGTACTTGCCGCGAACGTCCTGCATGACTCGAATGTAGCCACCTCCTACAATTACTTCAGTGGCGTTGTCATAGCCCCACAAACTTGGTCCGAGATGTGAGCTCACCTCATGAGTTGTCAGTTCGGTTGCGTTGTATGGCGTGCGTGTCAAAAGTATTGGTGCGCGTGTCGCGCCTTTCGGGACGAGTATGACCGTGTGCAGCTTCACGCCGTCACGCATAGCAATCATTACCTCGCTTCGCACATACTCAAAACCATCATAGGTCGGTACGAGTTTGGATGGAGTTTCGCTCGGCAGCGTAGGTGTTTGGGAGAAGGTGGGAATTGCTAAAAGAACGATAGAGAGTGCGAGGCGATGAAACCACTTTAAGTTGATCATTAATAACCTCATTTAGAGTGTAGTTAGTCTGAGCGTCGGCGCGTCTGTGTACTGTGCCCTGGGCGGTTGATGCGCATCGTAGCCCCAAACCGTAGAGAGCACGATGACAAGTTGATCGGTTGTTACGAGGATTTACCACCTCTTACTTCCAATCATGACACGAAAAATCATCTGAGAATTTGCTAACAATATCATCAGCCACGTCCGATCGCGATTGGTATCCTCAGCGAAATAAAGCATGCGGGAAGGAAAGTAGGCCAGCAATGCGATAAAACTGAAGCAGAATAGTCGTCCCAAAAAATCCTCTAATCAGGTAACTCGACTGAATGAACCGATACTTAAAAGAGTCCATGCGACCTGGAAAACAGCATGTTTGTAAAGAGACAGAAGTCTCCCAATATTTCGCTCTCTCAGGCGAGGCGCAGAAACTCGCAAATGGGGTGGTTTCTTTGGGACCGAAAAATATCTGTAGATCACATACGTCTGCAGGACCGTAAGCGTGAGACCGCCTATGACCATGCTGAACCAGCATTCATCAGCGTCTTTCCGAGAAGCTGGTCGCCGAGGCCATGATTGCCGAGACGATCACCAGGTTCAGACAGAGAGATAAAAGATCGGGTTGAACAGACAACTCAGACCCGCCTGCATTGCGTTGATCGTTAATTCTTCAGCTTGCATTCGCTGATGAAAACGCCAGCGCTTCACGATCGGCGCTGTCGGCGGCAAGATCCACATTACCACTTGAAGCATCATCAGCATCAGTTCGCTGCACGTCTCCCCCACTGGCATGTTGAAAGACCTCGAGAAAGAAATCGGTGAGGAATTGCATCAAGAAAATGTTAAGGATGAAAAAATATCCAGAAGCAATCCGCGATTCCGCTGCGCAAATAATCCGGCGTGCCAGTCTTGGGGGTTACTCATTCACGCTCTATCAGAAAGTCTGTTTTGGCAGGGAAACCGCCGACTCGGTGAACACTAGCGCGTCAATTGTCTATACTTGATTCTGTGTGGAATATCGGCCGCTGCTCCTAGTCGTTGTTTCTTATCAGCTTCATATTCAGAGTAGTTGCCGTCGAACCAGACTACCTTGCTATCTCCTTCAAACGCGAGGATGTGAGTTGCGATGCGATCGAGAAACCAACGATCGTGCGAAATGACGACCGCACATCCGGCGAAGTTCTCGAGAGCTTCTTCCAACGCGCGCAGGGTATTGACGTCAAGGTCGTTTGTCGGCTCATCCAACAGCAATACATTTGCAACCTCTTTAAGCATCTTAGCGAGGTGCACGCGATTGCGCTCGCCACCCGATAACGTCCCAACCTTCTTCTGCTGATCGGATCCGGAAAAGTTAAACCGCGACACGTAGGCTCTGGAGTTTACTTCGCGAGTGCCTAACATCAGCGTGTCTTCGCCGGCGGTAATCTCTTCCCAGATGGTTTTGTTGCTGTCCAGCGCGCGATTCTGGTCCACATAAGCGAGTGCGACTGTGTCACCGATGCGGATTTGTCCATCGTCCGGTTTTTCAGCTTCAGTTATCATCCGGAAAAGCGTCGTCTTCCCAGCGCCATTAGGACCGATAACGCCGACGATTCCACCAGGTGGCAAAGCAAAGCTCAGATGCTCAATCAGTAAACGTTCTCCGTACGCCTTCGAAATGTTGTTCGCCTCAATCACTACAGCACCGAGGCGTGGTCCGGGAGGTATATAGATCTCGAGATCCTCACGTCGGTTTTCTGACTCCTGATTGAGCAACGACTCATAAGCGTTGATCCGCGCCTTCCCCTTAGCGTGCCGCGCTTTGGGTGACAGGCGAATCCATTCCAGTTCACGCTGCAAAGTCTTCTGTCGTTCAGTCTGAGACTTTTCTTCACGTCGTAACCGTTCCTGCTTTTGCTCGAGCCACGACGTGTAGTTTCCCTTCCACGGAATCCCCCGGCCACGATCGAGCTCGAGGATCCATCCGGCGACGTTATCCAGAAAATACCGGTCGTGAGTAACGGCGATGATCGTCCCAGCATAGGTTTGGAGATGGTGTTCCAACCAGGCGACTGACTCAGCGTCGAGATGATTTGTCGGTTCGTCCAGGAGGAGAATGTCGGGTTCTTGCAGCAGCAAACGACACAACGCAACACGTCGTCGTTCTCCACCTGACAGCACGTTCACTGGTGTGTCCGGCGGCGGACAGCGCAGGGCGTCCATCGCCATTTCCAAACGCGAATCAAGATCCCACGCACCCTGCGCGTCCAGTTTTTCCTGCACTTCACCCTGACGTTCCAGCAACGCATTCATCTCGTCGTCTGACATCTGTTCGGCGAATTTTGCATTGATCTCTTCAAACTCCTGCAACAGGCTTACTGTTTCGGCGACAGCCACCTCAACTATTTGTCTTACTGTTCTCGTGTCGTCGAGCAAAGGTTCTTGCTCGAGATAGCCGATGGTGAAGCCGGGTGAAACCACTGTCTCACCATTGAAGTCTTTGTCGACGCCTGAGAGGATTTTCAAAAGCGACGATTTGCCGGAGCCATTCAATCCAATGACGCCGATCTTGGCCCCGTAAAAATACGAGAGATAAATGTCCTTCAGAACCTGTTTCTTGTCGTAGTACTTGCTGACACCGACCATCGAATAAATAATTTTGTTTGGTTCCGTGCTCATGGGATTGATTTAGGACCTTAACATCTCCGTAGCATGTTTGCGCGCGCTATCGGTTATTGCCGCTCCTGTCAACATTCGGGCAATCTCTTCCACACGACCGGCCTGATCCAACGTCTTTATCTTTACGCGAGTCCGCTTCGCTGCAATCTCCTTGCGCACTACCAAATGACAATCAGCAAAGCGGGCTATCTGCGGTTGATGAGTAACGCAAAGGACCTGGTTTGTCTGCGCCAGCGTCTTTAGCTTGGCGCCTACTGCCTCACTGACTCGCCCGCCAATACCGCTATCGATCTCATCGAAAACAATGGTGCGCGGAAATTCAGATGCGTTCGCCACCGTCTTCAACACCAGCATCAGCCGCGAAGCTTCGCCACCCGATGCAACTTTCGCAAGTGGCTTAAGAGGTTCGCCCGCGTTTGCTGAGAAGTAGAACTCGACATGATCCGTTCCTGTGCGCCCGAAGCGGCGGCCTCCTACAGTTTCGCGTTGAAGAATCTGCACTTCAAACCGCCCATTCTCCATTGCCAGCCCGGCTAGCGCTTGTTGTACGGCGCGTTCGAATTTTCTTGCTGCGCGAGAACGTTGCGCGTGTAGCTTGTTAGCGACATCTAAGTAAAACTCTTCAGCGGAAGACAGACTTGCCTTGAGTGCTGCTTCGCGCTCTTCCTCTGACTCAATGCTACTCAATTTGTCTTGCGAGTTTGCCAGGTGTTCGAGGGCCGCTTCGATCGATCCTCCATACTTCCTTTTCAATCGAGAGAGGCTGGCCAAACGTTCTTCGATTTCAGCCAACCTACCGGGTGAAGCTTCCAACTTATCAGCATAATTGCGGAGGGAAAAAGCTAAATCTTCCAACACAGCGCGAGCCGATTCCAGACCTTCCAAATGTTCTGTAAAGCTCGGCTCAAAGAGCGCGAGTTCGCTTATATCGAGCGCCGTTTGGCGAACGCGCGCCAGCGCAGCGTCGTCGTCTTCGTAGATTCGCGCAGAGCTGGATTGGCAAAGCGTCATCAGCTTTTCAACGTTTTTAAGTTTCTGCAGCTCCTGATCCAGTTGGTCATCTTCACCGGGAACGAGCTGCGCGCGTTCCAGCTCCTCGATCTGAAACTTTAACGTGTCGAGCAACTGAAACTTGTTCGCTTCATGCTGTACGAGGGCTTCCAGTTGCTGCCGCAACTCAACAACCTGTCGGTATGTACTGGCGATTTGACCACGCAGAGTATCGTTATCCGCAAAAGCGTCGAGTAGCTCTAAATGAGTGGCAGGATTGAAGAGTGTTTGTTGATCGCCCTGGCCGTGAATATCCACAAGAAATTCGCGTAACTCACGCAAGAGCAATTGGCTTGCGAGCTGGTGATTGATGAAAATCCGTCCACGCTCGCCGACTGACACCTCGCGCCTTATTATCAGTTCACAAACTTTTCCAGGCGAATCGTTATCTGCATTCCGGTGCTGAATGCCGGCGCGTTCCAACAGGGTCGTTACCTCTGGGTGCTCGCCAAATGAAAACAAGCCCTCAATAAATCCGCTCGCGGCGCCAGCCTTCAAAAATTCAGAGCTGAATTTTCCGCCAATCAAAACACCAAGTGCGTCAACAATGATCGACTTGCCTGAGCCCGTCTCGCCGGTAAGCAGGTTCAACCCGCCGGCAAACTCAACGCATAGGTTATCTATTAATGCGATATTAGAGAGATTTAGCAACTGCAACATGCAAATAGTTGAAACTCACAACGTGCTGACATGAGGCTATTCTATTCGGACGATCGAAAGTACTGCCGCTGTGCTGGAGGATCTATTAAGTTCGGACCCTGCTGCCAACGATTCACAGCTGGTCGAGGTCCGTTCGCAAAAACCGCTGCAGCAATGCTCGTAAATCAATAAGTCGCTACGTCTGACCTTCAGTTCCGGAATGACTCTTTCAAGTCTCACAAAGTGCTGACTAACTGGCCGCCAGAACCAGCTGGTCCATAACTTCCTATCAACTGATTACATCAATAACGCGTCTACCCGATGCGCATGCACCATGTCCTCGCAAGGCGACCATGCGAAGATTGTGAAGCGACCGTCCTGAGAGGCTACGAGCGCCAGCGTGTCTCGCTGATCAAAAACGAACTGCGCCGCTGATAGATGTCGTGTTCCGCCGTTCTGGGCAGGATGGACCACGATAGCCTTATCACTCACGATTGGCTCAGTAGCAACAATGCGCTCGACCGACGTGCTTCCTTCCGAAGGGCGTATCTTTGCGCCGAAGGCAAGTAACTCATAATTATCGGAGATTACGGTTGCGCCATCCACCGCCGTCAATCCTGCTACAGTATCAACAGCGCGTCGCACTTCGGCTTCCCATGATGATGCTTCACTCTCCGTAAAATCCTCGTGGATGAGCGCAGTCAGTGCTGCGTACGAGGGATTAACGGAATAGAACGCCGGATGCACGATCGATTCTCTCCACGACGCGGTTCCTGCAGGCACAACCAGCAACGTTCCACCGTGGCCGTGAGCACGCATCGACACGGCTAATTGAATTAGCACATTAACTGAGTTCCCAGTTTCGACCGAAGAAGTAAATGCCAACAGAGATTTCAGCAGGTCGGGGCAGTCAGGAAGGCTGGTGCCTTGTTCGTCGATAACCTTCACCTGGTCACCTTTGAGTACGGCAACGTTTGCGAATTTTCCCAGACCATCGAGACGGCGGTGTTTGACAACGAGAAGTCCAGGCTCGATCACTTCCAGAACAAAACAAAAACTCGGCACGGATCGGGTGGCTCCCCACACCAGCAGTTCCTCGCCGTGAGGCCAGACGCCGAGGTGTACGCCGGGACGTTCCACGGCCGGTGCGAGCTTTGTTAATACGGAACGAGCGAGCAATAGCGGATGCTCGAACAAAAGTGGTTGGGAAGTCTGATCGGGTGAAAGAAAAGCCAGCGAAATTTTGGGCGAGTTTCCTTCTTCTCGGAGCAGACTGGCCCAGAAGGTTACGTCGATAATCGTCTCGATCGTTTGAGCATCAGGCGCTGAAGCAAGATCGTCTTCGCCTTCACGTTTAGCAGCCGCCAAATGGGTCGCAAAATGAGTCTCTATGGCGGACGCAACTGCGCGTGCCGCCTGGTACGTCGGATGTCGTGTGACCATTTGCATCTCAGGAGAATTGCAATCTCTCAGTTACCGCAAGCTTGGTACAAGCTGGACTAATCGCCAAACACTCAGCAGATGTATGTAGCAGCCAGACCACTCGATCTGCAGGTACCTGTGTTCGTCTGTGGCGAATCTATTTTAGATATTAACGCCTGACGCGGCCAATATAGCCAGTACCACCGCGAGTATTGCCTCGCCTGCAATAAGCCCTGAGGCAAGTGGGATCCGAAATTTATCTTCAGAGTTTGGCCCGGTTTTCGCCCAAACATACTGACCGACACCGCCCAGAATGAATGTCATCAATACTGATGCGGGTATCAACATGCCAATCCCAATTGCGGCAGGCGAGGGTACCTTTTCAGAATACTTTTCTGCCAACAAGGTCAGAACTATTCCGATAGCAACTCCGATCATCAGGCCAACGAGTGAACCGGGTGGTAGCGCGTTGAGTCCTTTTGTCAGTAGCTCGGCAAACCCGGCCCATTTGACACTGATAGGCGAGGAAAGGCCCTGTGGGCCAATGCCGAACTTGTCGCGCAAGACGGGGTAAACAACAGCCGTAGCAATGGAACCAACCGGAGCGGCGATCAATTGCGCGATAGTTAGGTTGCGTGGCGTTGAGTGAACCAGCTTGCCGGCTTTGAAGTCCTGCATCAGTGCTTCAGATGTCACCGCAATAGTTCCTGTGAGTCCGCTCGATGACATGTTCACTGGAACGTTTCCCGGTGAGATGAATGCAAAGATCGCCTGCATCATGTTTGACATCGCGCTGATGGGACCCCAGTTTGTTTCACCCAGTACACGCAATCCGACCAGCATCAGGGGCAACGAAAGCAAAATCGCGATGAACGATAGCCAAACAGGAATACCCATGCTGAAACGTTGCACTAAACAGATCACCACCGTCATTGCAATTGACCCGACGAGCACCCATTGCATTGGAAAATCGCGGCTCCCAACTCGACTGCCTTTAAGGCCTCTGAACGTCTTTACGATCAAGTCCCACTTCAGCGCCAGAGAGGTGAGACCGCCGGCGACCATTAGACCTGTCGCAGGCCACATCACCCAACGAAGTGTCATCGGGTAGGTCTGTTCAGGAATCATCCCATGGGAAACCAAATAGGAAGGCAGAATGAACCAGCTGATCGCCGTACCGATCGCCATTGCCAGACAAATTCGGAAGCCCACCAGTAGCCCGGAACCAAAGGACAGCAGACTCCAGTTGAACCCGATGTTCATCGGTTGCATGCCAGGAAGAAACCACGTGTCGGGAAACAGCTTTAGAAAACTGGTCAAAATCATCAGCAAGCCGGAGGCGAGACTTCCTAAACCGAGCGCCCGTACTGGTCCAGCAGAGATTCCCTTATCGCGTCCTTCGTGCAATACGAGGATCGTTTCGCCTGCCGCGAGTCCATCAGCGTACGTGAGATTCTCTTCGTCGATGTAGTGGCGCCGCATTGGAACCGCCAGGAGAATTCCCAGCAAGCTTGCACTGCAAAGCCAGAAAAAGATCTGCCTGGTGCCGAGATGTATCTGAGGTGTGAGAACTCCCTTCGCATTGAGCATGTCGAAAGCTGCCAACAGTACGGCCATGAACGCAGTTTGTCCGGCGCTTGTGCCCATTGTTTGCACGATGTTGTTTTCGCGTGGGTTCGTTCCTGCCGCGCGCAAGATCAGCACAAGCGCAATAAACCCGAAGAAGGCGGATACCACCGAAAGATTAGGACCAAATCCGAGTTTCAGTACGCAGTACGGATACGCACTGCCGATAACCAGGGCGACCACAAGACCGACTGCGATGGAACGCGCTGTTAGTTCCGGGCCTCCTGCAGTCACTCCGCGACTCGTTTCAGTCATGAAGTTGGTCCTCTCACGATAGACATATCTATTCGTCTAGCTCACAGCATCTGCGAACTGTTTCGTGTCGGTGTATTGCTGGAAGCGAACAATTCTTCCTTCTTTTAGGCTCCATACGTGGGCAAACTGTGCCGCGACTTCACTGCCTGTATTTCGATGCTGTCCTCGATAGGTGCCGAGCACAACAATGCGATTGCCGGCATCGAGCCATTCTTCAGGTGTTACTTTGAAATCATTCCAGTCTGTTCCAATCCGCATGAACACGCCTTCGAGCACAGCTTGAGGTCCAACGTATGGATTACCGTCGGCATAGATGAAATTCTCAGCCTCGTTCCACTCAACCTGCTCATGCATTTGATTGAGGACACCCGGGACATCACCTTTACTGAAAGAGTCGTAGAGACCACGCACGACTTCGATATTGGGCTGCATCGTTAACTCCTTTGATTAATTTGCCGCAGTCAATATCACGGTTCAACAGACTCTGTCGAGCGTGGTCGTTTGACAGTGGCACGAACGACTACGAATAGATCGACAACATCTGATTCAGCAAATCAGTTGGTGTTTGAATTCGTAGAGTCTGTGCAATCTGGTGGGTTCCATTCTCCTCAATACAAAGGAAAACTTGAATGCGTCATCTCTCGCGCTTGCAGTTTTCTATCCAACTCTTCAACAGCCGTACTCGGCAGCTTTGTCTATCGAGCTGTGGAAGCTAATGCCGACAAGCTAACCATTACTTCCCAGACGCCGGCGAAAAGCCGGTTCGTTTCTACTCGGATTCGTTCGTCATAAGGAAAAAGTGACGGAGGTGTTTTACGGCAGCGACTGGTTTGCAGACGAGGTTACGAGGGTCAAAAGACATTGAATGCGCCGCCGGCGCGGGCAGGCTACGCGGGCCACTACATTAATGATAGGTTTGGTACGGCGATGGTTTGTAGTGCTGCTGAAAGGAAAGCTCTACGTGGATGGCGTTAAACCTTTAATTGAACTATCAGGCGGGAGGTTTTGGATTCAGTGATCAGAACGATCCTGATTGGATCAGCTTTGAGTCGGTAGTTAACGGTTGTGCAATGTGACTGAACTACTCGGGGATAGTCTTCCGGCGCACGTTTACGCGTTGATAATTATCTTCGCCGTCGCGCTGAAAAAAGTAAGAAGACAACACCAATCACTATGAGGGCGGGTGGCAACCACGGCAGGCCCAGGTTTACACGGTGCAGATTAAGAATTGCCACAACAGCAGCGTCAAAGAAAAAAGAAAGTCCAATGAGTCGCAAGATCTGAGGTGTCATAGGTTTTCGGTTTAGCGATTCAAGTTGCGTTGGTCAATTCGCACGTTTTGGAACGGCTTCGTCTCACATTTCGCGGCGAAGCCGAAAGACAACTAAATTCTGTTGGCCTTTTTATGGTCAGAAAACGGCTCACGCCTTCCCAGATGTGGAGTTCCAGCTTTGGATAATCCACCGAGTAATCAAGCTTCGGTTTGTCGCTGAGACATGTCTGGGCAAATCGCTTGCAACCAGCCGCAGTGTTGAAAACGGCATTGATTTGTTCTCGCCAAAAATCTGTGGTGCAGGTGCAGCCATGTACAAACACAAGAGCATCGTCTTCTTTGCCTGTCATTTCATAATAAATCCTGACGTCACCGAACTCTGCAAAGCGACTCTTGACGTTAGTTCCGCGCGCCCCGTGATTCATCACGTCAATAAAAATAGAGTGAGAGTAACGAAACGGTTCCATATGGTTTCATGGTGGCCTCCGCAGACTCGCAGGATTAGTCGAATTCTCTGCGGGGTTGAGGTTGGTCAGGGCCGACGGCTCCACTTTGAATATCTGCGACAAAATAGTTTTCGCCACGAACAGGAACGTTGGCGAGTCTTCTCAATAGAGCAATCTGGCCAACGTGAGTTAATGCATCAGCAATGGGTCCCTGGAAAAGTTCCTCTGCGGAAGCGTGGAGTTGCGCATCCGATGCAAGATAGTCGTCAAACGCCGCGAGAGTGGTATGAAAGCGAACGATTTCTGTGGGCCATGACTCTCCTTTGGCGTCGCGCCAGATCTGTTCACCCTTTGCTATAGCGAGTGCCCAATCGAGCAGATCCCCGATATGTGCGAGGATGTGGAGTGGCGTGCGCGCTGAACTGTCAATTACAAACTGACCAAATTGATCGTCCGCACCGCGTACAGCTTTTGCGCCACGATATGCAAGTGTGGCGACGGTATGACGCAGCAATTCCCGAGACGTATGTTCGTCAGTCATAGTTTGTTCCTCAAAGTGCTGAGCTCTTGTTCTGTTTTTGCCGCTGTCGGAGAAGTCACGACGCGTGTGAACAGCTACGTGCTCTTGTAGATAGACCGAGCGAAGAATAGTCAAACTCTTCGGCAAAATAAAGTCTGGCCGTTTTGTCTGTCTCACTGGTCGACGCCGGCGCAACCAAGTTCAATACGAGCTGAAGGAAGAATATGGGAGTAATAATCAAACTCAGCCTGCGTGTGGGTGGAACGATGCAAGCTTACTGGTTCGCGCAGCATCAGGTGGCATTCTCACTCATTTACAGGCGGCGTTAAATGGTTTGCGAGATATGTGGTAAGTTGTAGTTATTGCTGATAGAAGCGCAGGAACGTAAAACATGCCAACTATTCCACAAACGGAAATCTATCGTCTGGTGGAGGAAGCTCGCCAACGTGAAGAACGAGTAGTGGTCGCTACCGTTGCACAAACACGTGGTTCCACACCGCAAAGGCGGGGCGCGAAAATGTTGTTCTTCCAAAACGGTGAAGTTGCGGGAACGGTTGGCGGTGGATGCATCGAAGCAGAAGTCTGGGCCGAAGCGCGTGAGGTAATGCGTTCAGGCCGGCCGGCGCTTTATCACTTTTCGCTGACGGCCGAAGAAGCGAGCGAAGAGGGCATGGTGTGCGGTGGAACAATGGACATATTTCTAGATGTGTTTTAGTTAGTGGTCAGTAGTCAACCGAATAGGATACAAAACACGACCAGCCACTCAAAAATTGACTACGCGCTACAAACGAAAATTGAATTTGTAATGCCCGGCGACTTCATTACAAACTACAAATCCAAGCATCAACACCCGTTGAATCGACTCTCGCACACGATAGGCATTCCGCTAATCATTCTGTCGTTGCCTCTGTTCTTTTTTTTGTGGCAGTGGGCACTTGCTTTGTTTGTCGTCGGCTGGATTTTTCAATCCTTAGGCTACGCCATCGAAGGTAATCAGCCGGCGTTCTTGAAGAACCCAATTTATCTCCTCGTTGGACCTGTGTGGTTGCTCCGCCGTATTAGCTTCTATTCGGGCAACGAAGAGGACAGCTTCGATCACTGAAAATCGAACAGTCAACATTCAATGCGCCTGTTGCAGGAAATTCAGCGGTTGTTAGGTTCCAACGAAAGTGGCGTGTTGGTAACGGTCCTGGCAGGCAGCGACTCCGTCGGCTCAAAAATCCTAGTCGTCGGCTCTCGTCTGGTTGCCGGGACTCTCGGTGATACTGAACTCGATACCGCAGTTGTTACTCAAGCCAATGTGTTTTTAGAGTCGCGTGAAGATACGCGCGCCGTGAAACTAAGTGAGTTCGCACAATCCGTTACAAGTCGCGACGAAATAACTGTTCTCTTCGAGAGAATTGAGCCGGAGCCGCGACTTGTGATTTGTGGTGCAGGTCATGTTGGCGCTGCACTTACAAAGCTCGGAAGTTTTTTGGGCTACCGCGTCATGCTTATCGATGATCGGGTCGAATTCCTGAACCACGAACGATTTTTAGATGAGAAAGTGGAATTGGTACTGGCAGAAAATTGGACCGATGCTGTCCGCGACAGTCTTGGAAATGGAAAAGGTCTCGCAGTAGCAATTGTCACGCGAGGTCACAACCAGGATGAGGAATGCTTGCGCGCTGTCATGGGCGTTACACCGGATTATGTTGGTTTGATTGGAAGCAAGCGGCGAACGAATATTGTAATCGAGCGATTACGGCAATCCGGTGTTGCTGATGCGGACCTGAAAACCATTCGAGCGCCCATCGGTTTGGATATTGGCGCCGTTACTCCTGAAGAAGTCGCTCTCGCAATCATTGCCGAGATTGTTGCAGAACGAAGAGGCGGTCATGGCAACTCGCTGTCCGCGTGGCGACGATCTCAAGCCTGAATCCTACGAACTTAGGATGCTGCAAAATGCACTGAGCGCAAAAATTTCGACCAACTCGTTGCCGACGGTCACCTCACTTTAAATACTTCTCGGGAATCGGATTCTTCTCGTCTTCACCTTGCCAGAAGATTGTTACTACCCACCAGCGGGTGCCGTCATTCATCAATTGAAAACTGTTGATGCCGCGTTGGAAGGGTCTTGCGTCGGAAGGTGCGTGACGCGATTCGTACGTGCTGAAAAGGTGCGCTATTTGTCCGAAACTCTCCAGGTGACGCGCGATCTCCTTCTCATAAAAACCTTCCTTATCAAAAAACGGTTCCGCTCGCGAGATGTATTCGTCAACAGTCAATGCTCGTGAACCGTAACCGCCAGCTGGACGTGGGCCAGTCGGAATCAAACGAGCACCTGACGCAAAGAGTGATCGCATGCGATTCCAATCGCGCTTCTTCCCGGCAGGTCCCGAGATCACATCATAAACAGCAGCCATGATCGCATCCATTGAATTGACGTCGGCGGGATTGGCCGCGGGAGCAGCTGGCGCTGTAGCCGCCGGCGGCGCTGGTGAAGGGGAAGGTTGAGTCGTTTGGCTCATGACGCTTTCACACGTAAAGCAAAATATGACAACAAAAAGGATCGCTATTGCTTTCACGACAAGTGCCTCCCGAAATGAAGCGGGGTTGTACTCGGCCCCGCTCTAGTTTTAATCGAAGCGTGGAATTAAACCACGGCGCACACAGAATCGGAAGTGTCATTGGCTACAGATACACCTGATACACACAAATCTGACAATTTCATGTTGGTTGTTTGCTGCGGTCGATGGTAAGAACATTACGTCATGCCCGTAAGTGCTGCACCATTAACTGAACGAAACCTTGTACGCCTCAGAATGTTTCGTGCACTTTCCCATCGAAACTTCCGGCTGTTCTGGATTGGCGCTTTTCTGTCGAATGTCGGCACATGGATGCAGGCGGGCGCTCAGGCATGGTTGATGCTGCAGTTAACGAACTCGGCATTCTGGCTCGGACTGGATGCGTTCATGGCTACGGCGCCAGGATTTTTGTTGACACTGGTTGGCGGCGTGTTTGCTGACATTGTCGACCGACGGCGCCTGCTGATGTACACACAGGTGGTTGCCGGTCTGGCGGCGCTTGGGTTGGCGACTCTTGTTGCGACTGGTGTGGTTGATCGCTGGATGGTCCTTGGATTCTCCTTCGCAACAGGATGCTGTATGGCGCTGGCGAGTCCTTCGTATCTGGCGATGACGTATGACCTTGTAGGCCGTGAGGATCTGGCGAATGCGATAGCTTTGAACTCCACGCAATTTCAGTTGTCGCGCGTGCTTGGTCCGGCGTTGTTCGGTTTTGGTTTTGCGCTCTTCGGCCTGGCAGGATGCTTCTACGTCAATGGTCTCTCGTTTGTTGCGGTGGTAGTTGCTTTAAACATGGTGCGGATGGAAGAAACGCAGGTTGGCCGACAAGTCGGAGGCGCAAGAAAAGACCGAAGCGCGCTTTGGGGTGATCTGAAGGAAGGCTTTAGCTATGTTTCAAAGCGCCCGCGCGTTTCCGGACTGTTACTGTTGTCGGCTGCGAATAGTCTTTTTGGGGCGCCATACTTTGCGATGATTCCGATTTATGCACGCGACATTTTTCGCCTCGGTGAAACGGGGCTGGCGTGGATGATGAGCACGGCGGGAACGGGCGCACTTTGTGGCGCGTTGCTGGTGACTTATCTGGGTGACTTTCGAAAAAAGGGTTGGTTCGTGCTTGGGGGTGCAATGGCGTTCGGTATTTGCGTCACTTTCTTTGCACTGTCAACGAGCCTCGCCCTATCGCTCACTTTCTTATTTGGCCTCGGCTTTGCGTTGGTCGTCTCGGTGGCAGTAATGAATACGTTGCTTCAGATGCTGGTTACAGACCAAATGCGTGGTCGGGTAATGAGTATGTTTGTGCTTTCGTTTGTAGGCACAATGCCGATTGGAAATATCGTTGCAGGTGGAGCATCGCACCGGTTTGGCGCGCCGCGTACTTTGGCAGTTGGGGGCATGATGGTCACGATCGTCGCCGTTCTCGTTGCAATCAAAAATAAGCGACTTCGGGAACTCCATTGATAAAGCCAAAGAGGATGCTGCAGCATACCAGTTAACTGACGAATCGCCGGTTTATACTCCGCCCACGCAAACCGGCAGGCCAGCCAAGACCAGCAACAGAAGATCGGTGGAAAGAGATTGCATATCGTAGAAGAACCCCCAGCCCGTTAGACGTGACGCGATCCGGAACTTCCAACTAGATGAATCATAGATCTTATAGACGCAGCGCAAGAACCTGCCTTGGCTTCCGTTCTTATTGTGCCAAACGGCGAATTTCCTTGTCTGGAGACTTTCAAATGGATCGCAAAAGAGTATCCCAAGCCTTTCTACTCCTCATGTTTTTCGCAGCCGTACCAGCCTTGACACATGCGCAGGGCGTCATAATTCCGGGCCCTTGTCAGCGATGTCCCGAACCATGGCGGCCAATACCTCTCCCGCGTTCGCTACCAATAAAATCCATAAAGATCGATACGAGGATCGTGATGCAGGTCGCGACCACGCATGTGGAGCAGATCTTTCGGAACGATACTGATGCGACATTGGAAGGCACTTATTTCTTCCCCATCCCCGAATCTGCTTCCATCGCAGAGTTCGCAATCTGGGATGGCAATCGGCGTTTGGTAGGTGAAGTACGTTCGCGAGAAGAGGCGCGGCGCATTTACGACGAGATTGTCAGACGCAAACGGGATCCGGGATTGTTGGAGTACGCAGGTAAAGATCTCTTTCAAGCAAGCATTTTCCCGATTCCTCCACACTCGGATAAGAAACTCGAAATAACTTATAGCCAGGTTATCCGCGCGGAGGCAGGCACCGCCGCATACCGGTATCCACTGGGCATTGGCAGACAGATAACGCAAATTGGTGCGGTGTCTGGGCGCGTGGAGATCGAAACGAAGGAGCCCGTACGGAACGTTTACTCACCTTCAAATGAGATTGACGTCAAACACGATGGCGAGCGTCACTCCGTAGTGACCTTCGAGAGCAATGCCGGCAAAGAGCCTCAGGATTTTCAGTTGTTCTACACGATCTCGAAAGACGATTTCGGTCTTACACTTTTGACCAGCCGCGAGGCAGGCAAAGACGGCTACTTCCTGCTGACGATTTCGCCTAAAGAGGATTGGGCAGACCAGGAATACTCGGCGAAGGATATCGTTTTCGTTCTCGATACATCGGGATCCATGGCTGATGAAGGAAAGATGGAGAAAGCGCGAGCAGCATTACTTTACGGGATTCGCATTCTGCGGCCTCAGGACCATTTCAATGTGATCTCTTTCGCAGGCGAAGAACACTTGATGGAAACAGGCCTGCTCTCAGCGGACGATGCTGGCCGTCACCGCGGCGAAGAATTTGTGAAGTCGTTACGGGCCGCCGGCGGTACTAACATCAACCAATCGCTGCTCGTGTCGTTGCGACAATTCCAAGAAAGCAGCAGGCCGAAGATCCTCGTTTTCCTAACAGATGGTTTACCCACGGTAGGAGAGACCAGCATCTCCCGGATAGTTGAAAACGTGCATGCAGCGCGTCGACCAGGCGTACGGTTATTCACCTTCGGTGTTGGTTATGACGTGAACACTGCGTTGCTTGATAAGCTCGCGGCCGACAACGGCCGAGTTGCTGACTACGTCGAGCCGAAGGAGGATCTGGAAGTGAAAGTATCGAATTTTTTTGCAAAGGTGAATTATCCGGTCCTGACCGATCTGCAACTTGATACGGCCGGAGTTGAAACAGATCTGTTTTATCCTCGCGTAATACCGGATGTCTTCAAAGGCTCACAGGTGACGTTGCTGGGTCGGTATCATAATCCGATCAACATGGATTACGTACGCCTGAAACTGACAGGGAGGTCCGGCGGAGAAACTCGAACATTCTTTTACGACAATCTACGTTTTCCCCTGCGAAACGATGACAACGACTTCCTGCCACGTTTATGGGCCACTCGACGTGTTGGTTGGTTGATGGAACAGATCAGAACAAACGGAGAGCAAAAGGAGTTGCGTGACGAAGTTGTTGACCTCGGAACCCGCTACGGCATTGTTACGCCTTACACATCTTATCTGGCTTTGGAAGCTCCTGAATCGTCTCGAGTAACTGTCACTGTTCGAGAATCCCAGCAAAGAATGTCAGTTGGCGGTCTCAACGCACCTGCACCGAAGGCTACTGACGCCCAATCTGTGACGGGTGCTGTTGCTATCGAGCAGAGTAAGCTTGCACGCAAACAACAGGACGTTCAGCGCCTTGATAATTCAGCGTCAGCGACGGTCCGCCGCGTATCAGGAAAGACGTTCTACCTGCGAGAGTCCGTATGGACGGACGCTGAGTTGAAGCCGGATTCACGTTTGCCGGAGACTGTCTTAAGGTTTGCCTCAGACGAATACTTCGCCGCCTTGAAACAGAAACCACGACTCGCTGACTTCTTTGCACTGGGCGATCGAGTCGTCGTGCTGTTTGAAGGCCGGGTGTACAAAGTTGTGCCTTAACCATGACACAGTAGGCAGATCCATAGATAGAGCGATTACACTGATACGCAAACAGATTCAATTCGCTGCCTACTCCCTGCTGTTCTCTACTGCCGTCGCTTCTGGAAAATCGGTCTTACCGGATTAATCTGTGGATCTGCCTTGTCAGACACACTGAAACTAAGGTACAAAACAGCAAAACGCTGATATAAAGTTTTGCCTGGGCCAGACTGACGCGGAATTGCGTCACTGCCCATAAGAACGAAATGCGTCGCAAAGCCATGAAGAGCATTCAAAAACTCCCAATGTTGTTGCCGGCACTACTGTTGATTTGCGCCTCTCCAAACCTTGCGCAGACGAGTTGGGTGGTGAGTCGGATTGGAACTGGAGGTCAGGACCTCAACACAGTCTATTTCCTCGATGGCAAGAGAGGATGGGTTGGCGGCGATAACGGCTTTCTTAGCCGAACGGACGACGGAGGAAAAACCTGGGTACGTCAGGTTGTCAGTACATCCGACGCGATCAACGACATCTACTTTCGTGACAAAGAAGACGGATTTCTCATCGCCGGCAACGGGATATTCGTTACTCACGATAACGGTACCCGATGGACCGAAGCTCGTCGATTCCTGCCTGCTGAGTTTGATGGCGCCGCTGTGGAGTTGTATAGCGTCCGCTTCTCGAGTAAGAAAAAAGGTTGGGTTGTGGGTTCCGTTAGCCGTCGCGACAAGGTCATCGATAGTATTCTCGTCTATACCGATGACGCTGGCGAGACGTGGCGGCGGCAGCGCGCGCCGAGTCGTTTGGAGTTGATCCACATAGATTTTGTTAACGATAAGAAGGGTTGGATTGTTGGGAACGGCGGCATGATTTTAAATACAATCGATGCCGGTCAAACGTGGACGGCAGAGCGTTCCGGGACCAACGTCACGCTTTACCACGTCGACTTTCGCAACGACAAAACCGGTTGGGTTGTAGGCGAACGCGGGATTATCTTGAGAACCGCGGACGGTGGTTTAACGTGGACTGCGGTTGCGACGAGCCTGAAAACAACGTTACTGAGCGTGCAATTTTTGAACGACGAAGATGGTTGGGCGGTCGGTCGTACCGGGACAATTGTTCGCAGTGAAGACGGCGGTCGCACGTGGTTGGAACAAGACGCAACAACGAAGCAAAACCTATATGCGTTACATTTCAACAAAAAGATCGGATGGGCAGTCGGTGGTAATGGAACAATCCTTCGTTATGAGCAGTGATCGTTGGTAAAGCAACCCACGGATGAACTGAGGACATCTGACGGTTGAGGTTAATAGGATCGTCGCAATTATAGCGACGACCATAACACTCGGTTCCTCCTGTGATGGCGCCCGGCATGTCGGCCATGCCGGGCGCGTTTTGTTGTGCGATACGAATTAGCTATTGGCGGATTCGACGACTGATTTGGTGCCGCTGAATGGAAGAGGCGGCGAATTTTGCAAATTCATCATACCCTCGATGCTTTCGCCAGCCATCCGCGCAGAAAATTCGATGGGCACTGAATGGCCGTCCATATCAACATCTGCTTTCCCTTGAAACGCATTGTTTTCCACGTGAATTGGGCCTATCTCAGCGTCGCCCATCTGCGACACGATCCTTGCCTCAAGACCAATTTGGGTTGAGGTGACGATTAGTGTAGCCGGTATCGTTTGCCCCATCGGCGTTTCGATCTCCAGATTCCAGGACCCCACGGCATCCGTTGGCGCCAAACTCTGAAACGCAAAGTCTTTCCGTTTACCGGCCGTGTTATATGTTTCGATGTTTTCGCAATACGGCTTGATTTGATCTATGACGGCGGCGCCATCTCCCACTACGATGAGCGCCGCCTCTCCGGGCTTGACGTACTTGCGCGCGACCGACTGAATCTCGTCAATCGTAACTGCCTGTACTTTGTCGCGATACGTCTGTAGATAATCAACCGGCATATCCAACATTTTGATCTGCACGAGTTGGTCAATCAATCCTTCCTGTGTTTCCAGTCGAATGGGAAAGACACCGGTAAGGTACGACTTTGCATCCTTCAGCTCTTTTTCTGACACGGCTTCTTCGCCGATCCGCTCGAGCTCATAGAAAAACTCTTTGAGTGAATCGCCAGTAACGGGCGTACGGACTTCGGCAGTTGCTCGGATTGTTCCTGCAGTTCTTCGTGCATCAAGATTTGTATAAGCGCCATACGTGTAGCCCTTCTCTTCACGCAAATTCATAAACAATCGCGATGAAGCCGTTGCGCCCAGAATCGTGTGCATTAATAGGAGCGGAAAATAGTCCGGATCTGTGCGTGTGATTCCAGTGTTTGCAATCACTATATTCGACTGAGCCGACCCGGGGCGGTCGATGAGATATGCAGTTCTTCGGCTGCGGAGGGGAGGCGTCGGAAAATCGTTCGTGAGCAGATCGCCTCGTTGCCAACTTCCAAAGAGTTCGTCGAGTGAGGCGATCGTATCATCGAAAGTGACATCGCCGACAGCGATCAAGACGGCGTTGTTCGGGACAAAACGGAATCGATGGAAGCTAACGAAGTCATCGCGAGTGCAGCGATCAATCGACTCCGGAGTTGGTGCGACAACTGAATACGGATGGTCTCCAAACATTACCCGCGAAACCATCTCAGTAGCCAAAAAAGATGGTTGTGCGCGTTGCTGCCGCAAACTCTCTTTTGTGTTTTGCTTTGCCAGTTCGACTTCATTTTTAGGGAACGATGGCTGCAAAACCACCTCAGCGAGCAGCGACAGAATTTTTTTATGAAACTGTGCAAGGGCCGACGCAGCAACTATGGTGTAATCGGAATTTGCTCCTGCATTCAGACTCGCACCGATGCGGGCCACTTCGTCAGCAATTTCACGGCTGGTCCTTACGCCTGTTCCTTCCGGCAGGAGTCCTGCGAGCATGTCAGTCAAGCCAGGCAGATCGCGTGGGTCGTAAGCGCTGCCTGCACGAAACGCGAGTCGGTAACTTACCAGCGGTAGACGTGGATCTTCCACAACAACGACCGATAGACCATTCGATAAAGTCGTTTCTCGATGAGTGGGGATTACGATTGGATGGGCCGGTAATGGCGGAGGTGGCTCGCGACGAAAGTTTTCAATTGGAGTCATATTTTATACGTGTAACGGGCCGGTGCCTTGATCTAGGGATTGAGGAGCTTCAGCCGGATCCTTTGCAGGTTCGACTGGGGTTGTGGCCGGAGGTTTTGGTAGTGCGCCGCTATCCTTTGTTGCTGTGGGTTCAGCTCGAGGCGGTTCGGGAACTTGCGACGGCGGAGCGGCAGGTTGTTTCGGATCACCAGCAGCAGTTGGCGTTGACGTTGCAGCAATCCTAGAAGCGTCTTCAACAAGACTGCTGGGTACAATATCCAGCACGACCCGATCGTCGACATTCAGAAAACGTGCGGCCGCTGTTCTTATGTCCTCGGTCGTCACGCTCAAATATTGATCCAATTCGGCGTCAAATAAGCCCGGGTTCGAATCGTACAGTGCAAACTCAGCAAGTCTCTGGGCCCTGTACATAGTTGATTGGCGACCGCGCACCGCGTCGTTGCAAAGCGAATTGCGGAGCTTCTCCATCTCTTCTGTCGTGGGACCCTCTGTCGCAATCCGCTGAATCTCATCGAAAATCTGCTCACGAATAGATCCTACTTCTTCGCCGGGTTTGGGCAGGGCGAAAATGTAAAGAGCAGACGGCCCGCGGCGTTCGTCGACCCCACCTTCGATCGATACTACCGACTCATCGCCTTTGACCAATTTCTGATAGAGCCGCGAGCTGTCGCCATCGAACAGCAAACTGCCGGCGAGCGATAGTGCGTAGAACTCTTTCAAACGTCGTTCAGGGATTTTCCACCCCAGCACGAAAGCGGGTGCAGGCGCCAGTGGATCGTTAAAGGTTTCCTGCTTGATTGAAACACCTTCAGGTTCCGAGACATCAACGGGCGGCGGACTTGGTTGCGGTGGGATGGCACCGAAGTACTGTTCGATCAGCTCGCGTGCCTGGTCAGTCTCAAAATCGCCAACGACTGTAAGAACTGCGTTATTGGGCGCATAGTAAATGCGGAAAAATTCGCGAACATCGTCGATCGTGGCGGCGTCGAGGTCCTCCATCGATCCGATTGTCGAATGCGCGTTGGCCTGATTCTTAAAGATCAGCTCATTCATCCTCAGAAAAGCATTTACGTAAGGTTGATTGTCGTACCGAAGCCGCTTTTCTTCCTGGACTGCATTTCGCTGATTGTCGAGATTCTCCTGCGTCACTTTCAACGATCTCATGCGATCGCTTTCAAGCCAAAACGCAAGTGGCATGTAATTAGAAGGGAGAGTTTCGAAATAGTTGGTGCGTTCGGTCGAAGTGGTACCATTCATCGTCCCGCCCGCATGAAAGATGTACTGGAAATGTGCCGCCTTGGGCACGTTTTCAGATCCCTGAAACATCATGTGCTCGAACAAGTGTGCAAACCCGGTACGACCGGGCTTTTCATTGCGCGAGCCAACGTCGTAATAAACCGTGACAGAAACGACGGGGATAACACGATCAGGACTTAACACCACTCGCAAACCATTGTTTAGCGTAAACTTTTCAATTGGTGTCGGTGCTAGCTGAAATTTATCTGTCACACGATATCCTCGTTTATCCAATTTATCGCAAGACGTGGTTTGCCTATGCGAGGATCCAGCAAAATTCCGTTGAGGGCCAAAAGGGCGCAGAGGAGGTGTTACGTCTATGGCGTTTTTTGACCAATGAGGCCGCGCAATTCGGCACGCAGACGTTCAATCTCTGCAAGTTTCTGCTTAACACGTTCGAAGAGGGCCGACTGAGTTTTGATTCCCTCGTCAATTAAAAATCCAGCGGCTTCTGCCCGGTTACGAAATACACCAGCCTGAACCAACTGCTCCAACTTATCCTGAGCGTCGGGTGAAATTTTTACAGCCACGACATAATCATCTTTAGCAGATATCGCCTTCTCAATCGTTCGGCTGATGTCGCGGCCAATCGCACTCAACGACTCGGGAATCCGTGACGCAATATCACGAACGGAGGAGGCAGTTCGTCTATGCTCTTCTTCGGAAATTTCATCCTCTCTGAGCATGAGATCGTCTACTCGATCGGGAATCTGCTGTTCTTCTTTATGATAGGGACTACTCATCGCGGAAAAGCTCCTTTATAAAAACGCTCTAATATCTTCCGCCCATCTTACGTTTACACATTAAGTAAGTTCATTCTACGGAGCGCCAGAAACAAAGGTCAAGCGAACTGCCCGAAAGAATCGGCAACGTGCGCAATCCTCAGGATTACATAACAATCCTCATCAGCAATACACAACCTTGCCGGTGCTAAACGCATCCGTTATATTGCGTTACGGAGACGATCGGCATAGCGGTCAATTGTCGCAATTCAAGCATTACGAGGATCACACGTGAAAAGAAGTCTGTCTCGCCTGGTTTTTGCACTCCTGGTTCTGACGCTGGTAGTGCCGGCATTTATGGTCGCGCAACAAAAAGCACAAACCCCGTCGAGTTCAACCTCGAGCGGCACCAATTCAGGCGGGTACCCAACCAGAAAAGCTACCCGAACAAGCAGCACCAATGCGCCAGCCGTCGTGGAACGGGACTTCGATGACGCATTGAAGATTGTTCAGGACGAGTATGTTGATGGCAACAAGCTCGACTATAACAACGTCTTCAAGTCGTCGATCATTGGTATGCTGCGCTCGTTGGATCCACACTCGAATTATTACGACCGAGACGAATTTGACGAGCTGAAAACGGATCAACGTTCTGAGTATTTCGGCATCGGCGCCTCGATTCAGAACTACGCGTATGGCGATGAAATTAACACCTTCATTACGGCAACGTTTGAAAACTCGCCTGCTTCACGTGCCGGCCTCAGATTTGGCGATCGGATTCTTGAAGTCGATGGTGAGAAAATGGTGGGGAAACAGTCAGTGGAAGTCCGCGACAAAATCCGCGGGCCACGTGGTTCCACCGTGACCATAAGCATCGAACGAGCTGCTGACAAAAGTATTCAAAAGGTCGACATAACTCGCGATGCCGTGCCGCAACCGTCGATTCCAGATGCGTACATGCTAAAGCCGGGTGTGGCTTACATCGATATGACGCGAGGCTTCAACTACACGACAACTGATGAACTTGAGGAAGCACTGGGAAAACTTCACGATAAAGGAATGACTTCACTCGTCCTGGATCTACGAAATAATCCGGGAGGGTTCTTGGATCAGGCCATTCATGTCGCTGAGATATTTTTGAAGAATGGTCAGGTGGTTCTCACGCAAAAAGGTCGTAACGGATTTCGAGAGTATAAATCCCATAACAGCTCGCCGGATCCGACTCCACTTGTCATTCTGATTAATGAGAATACGGCGTCGGCTTCTGAGATTGTTGCTGGAGCGATGCAGGACCACGATCGCGCACTGATTGTCGGGCAGACCAGCTTTGGTAAGGGTCTGGTACAAAGCATTATTCCGCTTGAATACGGAGCGGGGCTGACGCTCACCTCAGCTAAGTACTACACACCGTCGGGTCGTTTGATCCAGCGAGACTATTCGAACGGTGGCTTTTACGATTACTACACACGCGGAGGCGTTAACCAGGGAGAATCCAGAAAAGAACCAGTAAAGCCGGTGGGCCCGGAAAGGCAGACCGATACAGGGCGCGCCGTGTATGGCGGTGGCGGAATTTCACCCGATGAAATGGTGACGGCTCGTACGACAAATCTCGTGCAGCGGCGATTGCTCAGTCCAACGTTTACGTTCGCCAGAGACGTAGTGAACGGCCGAGTTCACGGACTGGAAAGTTACAAGGTTCAGCGCGATATCGACTTCAACCACAACTTACAAAGCGAAGATTTCAAAATAACAGATGCAATCTACAAGGCGTTCAAAGAGTTTGCCTTGAACGATCCGAACCTGAAACTGACGCCGGCGGTTCTTGATCGGAACCGCGCGTTTATCGAGCTTGAACTTCGGTTTAATATCGTGACAGCCGCATATGGTCGTGTGATAGCAGATCGAGTGTTTATTACGACTGACGATCCGCAGGTCGCAAAAGCTGTTGACGTGGTGCCCAAAGCTCGTGACCTCGCGATGGGGCGGGTGGAAGCAACATCTCAGCCGTAACCGAATATGGTCGCGATGAACTCGCGACCATTTTTATTCAGCGTGCGTTTCAGGTATAAAACACAGTATTGCACCTAAAACCCACCTGTGATACGGTAAGATGCGTATTCGAGGTCCTTTCCGGTTTCCACATAATGGATTGTAGGTCTCGAAGAGGTGAAGAGAATGAAGAGTTCAAAAGTTTTGGTCAATACTGAAGAACTTGGACGCACCATTCGGCGACGAAGAGAAGAGTTGGGACTGAGTCTGCGCGATGTTGCCAACATAACCGGGGTTTCGGCTTCCACGCTCTCGCGTATCGAAAATGGAACCGGCAAACCGGACGCAGACAACATAGCTCGCCTAACAAGTTGGCTGGATGTACCTATGGAGCGCATCCTGAGCGGACGACACGCTGATTCGGAAGAAACCAAGGCGGTCGTTTATTATCCCCAAGAACCCACACCGGCGATTGTCGAAGCGCATCTCAGGGCCGATCGCAACCTTTCGCCCGAGACTGCAGCAGCCCTTTCTGAGCTATTCCGCGTCGCCTACACTCAATTCAGCCGCAAAGACGACAATAAGACGAAGAAGCGCCACTGATCGGCATTCGTCTTTTATAATCAAATCGTGTTCATCAGCGATTTGCCTCCGGGCGAAAAGTGGCAAAACTACGAACTGAAAGCGCTCTCACTGCGCGACTTTGCTCGTGTCAGTGCAAATCGCGCTCTGGACCCATTCTCACTTGCTCGATATGCGAACTTAATTGTCGTTTCGATCGATCAGGTCGAGGGGTTAAGCGATAGCGCCCGCAGGCACCTGCTTGGCGCCGCAGTCGATGAGTGGTCGGGTGGTGCCTGCTCTTTACCGAATGGAGCTAAACTTGTTGTGCTCAACCGTCAGCATCCGCGCACGCGCACGAATGCCACATTGATGGAGGAGATTTGCCACGTTTTCCTTGGCCATAAACCGAATAGACTTTCAGTTGTTGTTAGAGACGAACGCGGGAAACACCTCAATCGCGATTACCGTAAAGCCGATGAAGAAGCGGCTTACGCCGTAGGGGCCGCTTGCCTTGTTCCTTTTAAACCCTTGAGGCGATTCGTTTATCCGCGAAAAACTTCCGCTGACATTGCGAGGCACTTTAGAGTGAGTCGCGACCTGGTTGAGTACAGAATAAAGGTTACGCGTTTGTGGCCTGATTACAGATCGCGGTTGGCAGCGCACAAACAAATTGACGAAAAATGATCGCACCCCTTTCTACACTGGAACTTAACACCTATAATCAACGGGTGTTTTTTGTAGCATGGACCAACAAAACTAAACTTCAATCGCAAAAATGACGGAACAGTTAGAACACGCAGCCTCTCATGGTTTGACCAAGATCGACAAGTTGAGGATGCTGCTCGATATCACCAAAAAGATTAGCCGTTCACTCGATCTTCAGGAAGTCTTGAACCTCGTGATGGACACGCTCGACTCGCTGATCGCCTACGATGCCGCGGGCATTTTTGTATTGCAATGTATTGACAAAGAATTGGTGCCTGAGGGTGAAGAACCCTGCACATTCAAAGCTGAAGCGGTTCGTGGCTACGACATAGATGAACTTTCCGATCTTCACTTGAAACTGGGCGAAGGTTTTATTGGCAGCGTGGCTGTGACCGGCGAGCCGATCATTTCTCACGATGTACGAGAGAATCCAATCTACATCAATGCTCGTGATCGAACTCGCTCGGAAATGGTCGCGCCGATCATTTCGAATGATGAAGTAATCGGCGTATTCGATCTGGAAAGCGACGAGCTCAATGCTTACTCGGAAGAAGATCTCGAAGTGTTGATGATGCTTGCTTCACAGGTGGCAATCATCATTGAGAAGGTAATGCTGCACGAACAACTGATCGAGAAGAAGCGATTGGAAGGTCAGTTGGAAGTTGCTCGACAGGTGCAACTCGAACTGCTCCCGGCGCGGGATCCTGAGTTGGCTGGTTACGATATCAGCGCCTACAACTTTCCCACGGAAGAAGTGTCAGGCGATTACTACGACTGGGTACGGATTTACGAGGACCAAATTGGTATTGTCATCGCAGATGTCTCAGGAAAAGGCGTTCCGGCGGCACTCCTGATGGCGTTTTTACGTGCGAGTTTACGCGCCGCCACTCACATCGGTTATGCGACGCATATCTCGATGGCAAAGGTAAATTATCTTTTGTGGGAATCAATTGAGCGGAATCAGTTTGTCACCGCTTTTTATGGAATTCTCGATGCCGAAAACAAGACGCTGGCCTATTCCAATGCCGGACATAATCCGCCGTTGCTCGTTGATCCGGAAGGTAATCATCGCTTTATAGAGCGTGGAGGATTGCCGCTGGGTATGTTCAAGGACACGAGATACCACGAGTACTATCAGTCATTCAAACCAGGCGAATTGCTGGTGCTGTATACAGACGGCGTAACTGAGGCCCTGAATCCTGCCGGCGAAGAGTTTGGTCGGGATAGATTAGCCGAGATAGTGAAAAAATCTACCGAATTGCCTGCCCGTGAATTAATATTCTCATTGGAGCGTGCGGTTCTGGATTGGACAGACGGAGTGGGAGCGCACGACGACGTCACGTTCTTTGTCATCAAAGCCCTCAAATAAAAAAAACGCGGGCACGTTGTTGCCCGCGTTACGTACGTAGAGGTGGGTTTGACTTAATGGGCCGTCATCGAGCAATGCGCATGATCTCCTCCGGGAGCGAAGGTCGCACTGTAATCGCCGAAGTGGAACTCAGCTTCTGCCTCTGATAAAGCATAGACATCGAAGCCATACGCATCGAGATAATCTGCCAAATCATCGGGGGAAAGAAGATATACGGAAGGGGAGTAGCCCGCTTCTACACGAATCTCCAGCAGGCGCTCGATCACTTCAAGTGGTGCAAAGCATCTGACAGGATCTCTGTAGGTTGCCATGTTTTTCCAGCGCCTTTCTTTGAAATTCAGGGACGCGATCCGTTTTTTGGGGCCGTGCCCTTCCTAACTATTACTCTGATGTACGCGGCGACTTAAGAGTTTGTTCGTCACCAGAGAATGTTTGCCCAATTCTTGAATGTTTGACGCCTTAAACGAGAAAAAAGTTTCAGATTAAAATGAGCACCGAACAATCAACTACACCGGGCCAGCCCGCGGGTCCGCCACCTCCAAACTTCATCGTGGTATTGCGACAAATGCTGCGAGCCTCGGAAAAAGTAAGCGATTTGCTTTTTAGTCCCGGCCGGCCACCTCAAATTGAGGTCGCAGGAAAGTTAGTTCCCGTACCCATTCCTGGTTTAGAGAAACTTCTACCGTCGCATACTGCAGGTATTGCAAAGCTGATAATCGGCGATCAACAAGCTGCGGCTGAGACTTTGGAGAAGACGGGCTCGGCTGATCTGTCGTTCAGCGCATCCGGCGATGCGCGCTTTCGCGTCAATATCTTTAAGCAGCGAGGCACACACGCGATCGTTATGCGAGTGATTCCTCATAGCCCACCGCAGTTCAAGGATTTAGATCTACCGGAGCAGTTGAAAGAGATCATCGACATTAAAAACGGGATAGTGCTTGTCACCGGACCGACGGGCAGCGGCAAGAGCTCCACTCTGGCTGCCATCATCGATCTCATAAACGAGACGCACTACTACCACATTGTCACCATCGAAGATCCGATTGAGTTTCTGCACATGCATAAGAATTCGACTGTGCATCAGCGTGAACTCCATTCGGATACGCCGAACTTTGCAGTGGCATTAAGAGCCGCATTACGCCAGGCACCCAAGGTGATTCTGGTTGGCGAAATGCGAGATCGCGAAACAATGGAAGTTGCACTCGAAGCAGCGGAAACGGGCCATCTCGTGTTATCAACACTGCATACGATCGACGCGTCGAAGACTGTGGATCGCATTATTGGAGTGTTTCCGAAGAACGAAGAGCAAGCGATCCGTACGCGCATCGCGCAGTCGTTTCGCTATATTGTTTCCCAGCGGTTAATCCCACGCGCGGATGGCAAGGGCCGAGTTGCCGCAATTGAGATTTTGAAATCGACAATGCGTACCCGAGAATACATCGAGAAGGGTGAGTCAGAGGGCAAGTCGCTAGTCGACGCGATGGAGCAGGGTGATCAGGAGGGAATGCAGACGTTTGACATGGTAATCGAGCAACTGATTCGAAAAGGAGTTGTCGCGAAAGAGAATGCTCTGCCATATGCCTCGAACGCCAACAATCTTTTGCTGCGTATTGGTGATATGACGGATGCGCCGGCGCCGCCAATCGCAGACGCAGTGCCAGAAAAGGACTCTATGCTCGATTTGATTGAACGATAGGTTTATGATCAAAGCGTGAGCGACTTCGCACGGCCGTCGTGGGCGGCTATATCCGATCCCGTCGCACTGCGCGATGCTTATCTCCCGAACCAGCGGGCGCGGACGCCCGAGCCCCATTAGGTAACATGTTTTCCAGTCGAAGAAGTTACTTAGTCTTATCAACCGTCCTCGCAAGCTGCCTTAACTTCCCGACAGTAAGCAGAAGCACCACGGGCGAGGACGCGCTTCTGATTGAGCTCGCCGCTGGTGCTGGAGTGCGAATTGAGAACCGCTTTGGAAATATCGAAGTGGTGACATGGAACGATAATCACGTCTCAGTCTCTGCAACCATTGAAGGCGGACCTTCTAAACTCACCCGATCTCCAATTGTCATTGACAACAAAGGTACTTTTCTTGCGATTTCGGTAGTGCGTCTCCCGGTCGACAGCACCGTCGGGATCAATCTACGAGTAAACGTTCCTGTAACCTCGCACGTTGAAGCGCGAACCATAGCAGGCGAGATTTTGATGCGGGGTATCTCAGCCAGTGCGATTCTGCAGTCAAAATCCGGGAACATCACGTCACTTCTGCCCGACTCAAGCGATGTAAGAATAGATGGACGAACCACTGCTGGAACAATTCAATCGAGTTTCGGCACCCAACCAGCCGGTAAGGAGCAAACACTGCAAACGCAACTCGGAAGCGGCGAGCATCTGTTGAACGCTGTAACTGAGAGTGGTGAGATTATTTTTGCAATCGATCACCGTGACGCTTCGACACCAACGATTGCCGACCCGAATATTAAAAGGGGTGTGGGAACCCCGGCCACTAACACCGACAATCAAGAAGTTAGTGAAGGTGATGTCATACGCGTCGACTCTCAGTTGGTTACCTTGAATACCAGTGTAATTGATCGAAATACGAATCGCGGTTTGGCAGGTCTAACGAAATCTGACTTCCGTCTGTTTGAGGATGGCCAGGAACAGAACATAGCGGAGTTTGAGAGCTCCTCGGCTCCGTTCGATCTGGTGTTGTTGATTGATTTGTCCGGATCTACTCGGGAGGTAATCAAACTCATTCGCGCGTCGGCACTCCGCTTCGTGGCTGCCGCCCGCCCTTCTGATCGGATTGCGGTGATCACCTTCGCAGGACAACCAGCACTCGTTTCTGGGCTAACGTCTGACAGAGAACTACTTCGGCAAAGAATCAAGTCAATCGACACTCAGCGCGGTGATACAAAACTTTACGATGCAACTGAATTTGCGATGAATAGAATCCAGGTCGATCAGAAGAAGTCACGCCGAACCGCAATCATCGTAATGAGCGATGGTCTCGACGGTACGCTACCCGGCGTAAGCGGTCAGCAGGGATCTCATTTGCAATATCGCGAATTGCTCAATCACATTCAGGAATTCGACGGAGTTGTTTATTCAATCTGGTTGAATACGGAATACGAGGCGTTTAGTCCGGAAGATACGCAACCTGAGGCATTTGATGCAGGTCATGATCGCATGAACGCAATGGCCGAAGCAGGTGGCGGCGTGTTCTACGAAGTCGAAAAGCTGGAGGATCTCGCAGGCGTGTATGAGCGAGTTGTTGCCGATTTAGGAACTGTTTACAGTATTACATATCGACCATCGAATAATGTGCGTGACGGCCAGTGGCGGTCTATAAAGATTGTTGTCAGTCGCTTGAACGCAGTTGCGCGTGGCAAGCGCGGGTACTATGCGAACTAGGGGTTTATCTGGGGGAATTCATGATGTGGAAGCGTCGTTCAGTTGCGGCCATTGTTGTGACTTTGCTGTTGTGTTTCTGCAACCATACGCGCGGTCAGGAAGCGAACGAAACGGTACGGATCGAGTCAGACCTGGTCGATCTGAAAGTCAGTGTTTTAGGTTTGTCTCCAACAGCGACACCGACGTTACTTCAGCCCAGGGATTTTCAGGTGCTGGAAGACGGGAAGCCTCAGGAAATTGCTTTCTTCGCTGCATCAGATGCGCCGTTTGATCTCGTGTTACTTCTCGATCTTTCTGGATCGACTGCGGATAAGTTGAAGATAATTCGTCGGTCAGCGAAGCGCTTCATTGACGAGGCGCGTCCGGTAGACCGGATCGCGATCGCGACGTTTACAGATCAGGTGGAGCTCCTCTCGAACTTCACATTAAATCGCAAACAGCTAAAGCAGAGTATCGATGATATTGACGATGCTATGGGTGGTACGAATTTCTATGATGCGCTCAACTGGGTCCTCACTGAGTTGGTGCCGCAGAATCACGGTCTCCGGAGGAGCGCCGTTGTGATCATGTCTGACGGAGTTGACAACGCCTTGCCTGATGTTCGTGGGCCTGGTTCGAAGACGACGTTTGAGCAGTTACTTCAAATAATAAACGGTTCAGATGCGGTCATCTTTTCTGTTTATCTGGATACTGAAAAGCAAGACAAGAACCACAAGAACGCTTCTGCTGAAGCATACGCGCAGGCGCGGGAACAGCTTGGTGAGATAGCGGCAGTCTGCGGCACAACGTTGTATCGAACATCGAAATTAAAGGACCTGGACGAACTCTACGGAAATGTCCTCCGCGATCTCAGTACTGTTTACAGTATCGGTTATCGGCCGACGAATCGGTCAGTCGATGGCAAGTGGCGCAACGTTCAAGTGAGACTGGTGGACCATCCGGATCTTCAGGCGAAAACCAAACGCGGTTATTTCGCGCGTTCCGAGCCAGGTTCGTAAGGAGAAGCCGCGCGATGTCACTTCGTGCGCACCAATCAGTGCTCCTCAAATGAATTACGTGAGAGTTAACAAACACACGATCGCGTCTAGCCAACCACGCCGAGAAGCGCCACATCGATTACCGAGCTTACCTGGATCCGCACGCTGAGGCGAAAACGCTTGTAAATGTTAGCCGCAGGACTATAATGCCTCCAGCTTCCCGCTGCTCCCCATTTAATCGAGTCGGAGGGTCAATCCGTGAAAAAAGCAAACTTCTGGGCTTTGTCCATCGCTTTGGTTCTTTGTGCGTCCTGCACAGCTGCTGCTCAGAACCGTGAGAAGTTTGTGATTTCCGCGAAGGCAGGTGGAATTAATGCAATTACCGGTCGCGCCAGTGTTCACGGTAAAGGACAATCGGAATGGCAGCAGTTGATGGTCACAGATGACCTGCGTGCCGGTGATACGGTTCGTACTGACAGTGACGGACGCGTCGAAATCCTGTTGAATCCTGGTTCCTACCTACGCGTTGGCGGAAATTCCGAATTCGAATTGGCTGACAATTCGCTGGAGAATTTAGAAGTTCGGCTGGTGCAGGGGACAGCAATAGTCGAGGCGACAGGAGTTGACGGTACGGAGCTCATGATTAACATCACGACGCCGCATGCACGTATTGCGATCGTCAGGCACGGCCTCTACCGGGTAAATGTAGTCCCCGGAGACAATACGGAATTGATTGTGAGGAAGGGCCGAGTAATCCTCAATGATTCTCATACTAAAATAAAGGGTGGCAATAAGGTGGTGTTCAGCTCAGCTGCCGTGACGGTGGCGAAGCTAACGAAGGAAGAGAAGAAAAAGAGTGCAGAGGGTTTAGAAGCCTGGAGTAAACAACGAGCAGAAACTCTGGCCCAAGCAAATCGGCGAATTTCCGATCGCATGCTCACCTCAGCATTTTCGTCATTCCGCGGCACTGGTTTTTCATTGTTCGGTTTTTCCCGTTTCCAGGGACTCTGGTTCTTTAACGCCAGCGCTGGCTGCTATACCTTCCTGCCGTTCGGCTTTGGTTGGGGCTCCCCTTACGGTTCTTCCTACCCGATTTCAATCTACTTCGGCTCAAGAGGCGGCATTATTTACACCGGCTCGAATGGTTGGCCAACAGGTGGCTCCGGTACTACCTCCGGAGGGTCAACGAGTTCTGGCGGTTATGGCGGCTCGGTCGGATCTGGATCGGGCCTTGGCACTGGCCGAGGCAGCTCATCGGCGGGGCCGCGCGATCCGGATAGCGGTCAACGTACGGGCCGAATAATTACCCCGGATCGACCGTAATCCCGAGCTATTTGCTTAAGCCCAACACATCGAGTTCTTCGTTTACAAATCCCCGTATTTCTGCTCGCTTGAAGCCCGCCAGCGCCAGCTGCGTCAAGGCTGTTCTCAGCTGTATTCGCAAGGGTTCCGCGGATTGTTCGAGCACCGTGTCCGATATTACTACTGCGCCAGACCCGTGTCGCACACGGATTAAGCCTTCTTTTTGTAGGCGCCGGTAAGCAAAAGCGACGGTATTCAGGTTGACACCCAAATCCGCCGCGACTTGTCTCACTGGTGGAAGCGACGTACCTTGAGCCAGTGTTCCACGTGCAATTAGTGCCTTGATCTCGTCTACCATCTGCTGGTAAATGGGTCGCTTGTCTCGCTCGTCAATAGTTATGTACATAATTGTCTAGTGCTTGTATACAGCAGACAATTTAAAATGTCGAGGGCTTTTTTGGACGAGCAAGATGGCTTGCTAGATCCAGCGCGAGTTGAGTTACGGCAGCCAAATCGGGTGTTGTGACAGTATCGTTGACAATGAAAACCTTGGGGACAGACGTCCGATACCCGACACCAAACAGGGCACCGGGGGTCGAAATTGCGCCTTTAACCATTCCAAGCTTTCGACGAGTCTCGTCGTAAAAGGTTAGGGGATTAGCAGTCTCGAGCACTTCAATACTGCCTCCAAGCTCCGGGAGTGCTTTATGAACAGAGGCCCAGAACAACTCCAGCATCTGCTGGTCACGCGTCTCCTGAACTGTCTCGTCAGCTTGATATGCGAACCACGCGTCTGCAGCAGTGGTGGTAGCCAGGGTTACTCCGCATTTGTTTTCCGGGCCGGCTTGAGCAGTGCATACA